>CAZYGO010000450.1:0-3265 GCA_964647455.1 uncultured Rhizobium sp. | reverse complement strand
GTCGGCGCCACCACCGAGAATCCGTCCTTCGAGCTCAATGGCGCGCTCTTGTCGCGTTGCCAGGTGCTGGTACTGCGCCGCCTGGACGATGCGGCGCTGGAAACGCTGCTGCAGCGTGCCGAGGCGCATTACGGCGAACCGCTCAAGCTCGATGCCGATGCCCGCGCCTCCCTTCGCGCCATGGCCGATGGCGATGGCCGCTACCTGCTCAACCTGGCCGAGGAGGTGGCCGGCCTGCGTGTCGCGAAACCGCTCGATCCCGCCGGATTGATGGCGGCGGTGCAGCGGCGCATGCCCCTCTACGACAAGAGCCGCGAGGAGCATTACAACCTGATCTCGGCGCTGCACAAATCGGTGCGCGGCAGCGATCCGGACGCGGCGCTCTACTGGCTGGCGCGGATGCTGGCGGGGGGAGAGCAGCCGCTCTACATCGCCCGCCGCGTCGTGCGCATGGCGATCGAGGATATTTCCCTGGCCGATCCGGAGGCGGTGCACCAGGCCCTGGCGGCCAAGGACGTCTATGAATTCCTCGGCTCGCCCGAAGGCGAACTCGCCCTGGCCCAGGCCGTCGTCTACATGGCCACCGCGCCGAAATCGAACGCGGTCTATCGCGCCTTTCCCGCCGCCCGCCGGGCCGCCGAGCAGCATGGCTCGCTGATGCCGCCGGCCCATATCCTGAACGCGCCGACGAAGATGATGAAGAAGCTGGGATATGGTGCCGGCTACCAGTACGACCATGACGCGGAGGAGGGGTTTTCCGGGCAGAACTATTTCCCCGACGGCATGGCGCGGGAGCAGTTCTACGTCCCGAGGGAAACCGGGTTTGAGCGCGAGATTGCCAAGCGCCTGGAATATTGGTCAAAGCTGCGGGCGAAACGAAGCGGGAGCGAATAGATGGGCGTGATCCTGGCAGTGGGCGTGGGTGGCGGCCTTGGGGCGCTGCTGCGCTATTTCGTGGACGGTGCCATCCAGCCGGCCTGGTGGCCGGGCTTTCCCTTCGGCATCTTCGTCGTCAACGTCACCGGTGGCCTGGCGATGGGCCTGATAACCGCCCTTGCCGCCCTCAAGCTCGAGATGCCGCTGGAGTTTCGCACCTTTCTCACCACTGGCATCCTGGGCGGCTACACCACCTTTTCCACTTTCTCGCTGCAGAGCGCCCTGTTGATCGAGCGCGGCGCCTGGTTCCAGGCCGCCGCCTATGTCGGCGGCTCGACGGTCCTTTCCATTTTCGCCATCTTCGCCGGCTTCTGGATCGTCCGCGCCGTCTATGCCTGAAATCCGCACCATCGCCGCCGATGATGACGGCATCCGGCTGGACCGCTGGTTCAGGCGGCACTATCCCGCCGTCACCCACACCCTGCTGGAAAGGCTGCTGCGCAAGGGCGAGATCCGTCTCGATGGCGGTCGCGTCAAGGCCGCAACCCATGTCGCCGCCGGACAGACGCTGAAGCTGCCGCCACAGGTGATCCATGCGAAATCCACCGCGTCGGAAAAGCCGAAGCCCGAACAGCAGAAGCCCATGGGCACGCTGGCCGACCGCATCCTTTACATGGACAAGCATGTGATCGTGCTGGACAAGCCGGCGGGCCTGGCCACCCAGGGCGGCAGCGGCATCACCCGGCATGTCGACGGCATGCTGGACAGTCTGATGTTCGAGAAGAACAGCCGGCCCAAGCTGGTGCATCGCCTCGACAAGGATACCTCCGGCGTGCTGCTGGTGGCGCGCACCACCCAGGTGGCATCGGGCCTGTCGGCGGCGCTGGCATCGCGCGACGCCAGCAAGGTCTATTGGGCCCTGACGCGCGGCGTGCCCAAACAGCGCCACGGTTTCGTCAAGGGCGCCCTGGCCAAGGAAGGTGGGCGCGGCAACGAGAAGATGGCGATCAGCGAAGGCGACGAGGCAAAGTTCGCCCTGACTGAATATGCCGTGATTGACACGGCGGGCGACGAGTTCGCTTTCGTGGCGGCGCGGCCGGTGACGGGACGCACCCACCAGATCAGGGTGCATCTGGCCTCGCTGGGCACGCCGATTGTCGGCGATTTCAAGTATGGTGGGCCGGACGCCAAGGGAAAGGGCGAGATCGCCGACAAGCTTCACCTGCATGCGCGGGAAATCGACATCGCCCGCCCCGATGGCGGGCGGCTCCAGGTCACGGCGCCCTTGCCGCCGCACATGGCCAGAAGCTGGGCGCTGCTGGGCTTCGATCCCGAGTTGAAGCGTTCGCCGTTCCCGGAAAAGAAGAAGAGGAAATGAAGCGCTTTTACAAACAGGTTTCGGTCACCCAGGCCGAAGACGGTTTCCGCGTCCTGCTGGATGGCCGGCCGGTGAAGACGCCGGCCAAGAACATGCTGGCGCTGCCGACGCCGGGGCTGGCCGACGCCATCGCCGCCGAATGGGCCGGGCAGGGGGACGAGATCGAACCCATTTCCATGCCGTTCCTGAAGCTCGCCAATACGGTGATTGACGGGGTGGCCGCCAACCGCGCCGAGGTGATCGCCGCCATCCTGCGTTTCGGCGAGAACGATCTTCTCTGCTACCGCGCCCATCAGCCGCCCGACCTGGCGGCGAAGCAGGCCGAGGCCTGGGATCCGCTGCTCGCCTGGGCGGGGCGCCGCTTTGGAGCCGAATTCGTGGTGGTGGAAGGCATGAGCCATGCCGACCAGCCCGCCGTGACGCTGGAAGCCTTCCGCGCCGCACTGGAGGCGCAGGATTCCTTCTCGCTGGCGGCACTGCATGTCGTTGCCTCCATCGCCGGATCGGTGGTGCTGGCGTTGGCGCTGGCCGAAGGCGAACTGGTGCCGGCGCAAATCTTCGCCCTGTCGCGCATCGACGAGGACTATCAGGCGTCGAAATGGGGCCGCGACCATGAGGCCGAGGTTCGTGCCAGCAATCTTGCCCGCGAACTCGACAAGGCGGCCGCTTTCATTGCCGCGGCGCGCGGCTGATGCAGCGCAAGCGCGCGCTGGGCCCACGCAACACGCTGGATGTCCGTCTCTGGCAACGCCTGCGCGAGATGCGGGGTGAAGGCTGGAATTTTCGCAAAGGCGCGCCGTTCAGGACCTTTACCCTGGATTTCGTTGAGCACGAGGCCCGGCTTGTGATCGACCTGCTTGATGGCGAGCCTGGCCAGCGCAAGCCCGCCGCCATGATCGTCCGCGACCGGCTGTTGAATGAACAGGGCTATGTCATCCTCAGGCTGTGGCGGGCGGAAGCCGGGCGCGACCTGCACACCGCGCTCCACAAGGTCCGGGAGGTGCTGGCCGC
>CAZYGO010000449.1:0-3598 GCA_964647455.1 uncultured Rhizobium sp. | reverse complement strand
TCCCCTGCCCGCCAGCGGGAGCACCACCTCATGGGTGGCGCCGGCATGGGAGATGGTGAGTTTCTGGTAGTCGCCCAACCCTTCGCGCGCCAGGAGCCGGATGGTCTCGCCGCTCTCGCCCACCGTCATGAGGGTGAGCTTGCGCGCCCTGGCCGCCGCGATGAACCTGTCGCTGTGCTCGGCGTCGCTGTTGACCACGGCGATGCCGCCTTCCTGCACCACCTCGGTGAACAGCCGCAGCTTGGCGGCGAGGTAATGCTCGAAGCTGGGATGGTAGTCCATGTGATCGCGGGTGATGTTGGTGAAGCCGCAGGCCCGGATTTTCACGCCGTCCAGCCGGTGCTGGTCGAGGCCGTGACTGGAGGCCTCGATGGCGAGATGGTCGACGCCCTCGCCCGCCAGCCGCGCCAGCAAGGCATGAATCTCCACCGGATCGGGCGTGGTGTGAGACAGGGGTATCTCGCCGTTTGGTCCGACCACGCCGACAGTGCCCAGGCTGGCGGCCTTGTGGCCATTGGCGGTCCAGATCTCGCGCAGGAAGGCGACGATCGAGCTCTTGCCCTTGGTGCCGGTGACGGCGGCGATGGTTGCCGGCTGGGCGCCGTAGAAGGCGGCGGCAAAGCGGGCCAGTTCGGCGCGGGGATTGGCGGCGGGAATGAAAACCGCGCCGGTGGCCTTCACCTCGGCCTCGATCCCGGCCGGACCGAGGACCGCAACGGCGCCGCGCGCCACCGCGTCCTTCACGAAGCGGGCACCATCGGTTTTCGTTCCCGGCAGGGCGGCAAAGAGGAAACCCGGCGCGACCTGGCGGCTGTCGCTGGTCAGGCCGGAGAATTTCTGGACCATCGCCGCCAGCATGCCGGACGATTGTGGCGTCATAGCGAGCGACCGTAGGCAACCTGGGTGGCGGCGCCTTCGCCCGCATCCGCCGGACCGGCAACGGGCTTGGGCGGCGGCGCGATATTGGGAACCCCCAGCAGGGGAGCGATGCGGGCAATGACGTGCGCCGCCGCCGGCACCGCCGTGTACGCCGCCAGGGCGAACCCGCCGGTTTCCTTGGTGCCGTGCGGCTGGTCCATCAGCACGAACACGATATAGCGGGGATTGTGCACCGGGAAGGCTGCGAAAAATGAGGTGCGCAGGGCATGGGGCAGATAGCCGCCATGGGGGCCCGGCACCTGGGCCGAACCGGTCTTGCCGCCCACGTCATAGCCGGGAATGTCCGCCTTGCGGCCGGTGCCGTTGGTGACCACGTAGCGCAGCAGGTCGCGCATCTGCGCGCTGGTTTCCGGCTTGATCACCTGGGGCCCGCGATTGTCGGTGCCGGGGGCCTGGCGCAGGAAGGTCGGCGTGATCTGGCGGCCGCCATTGACCACGCTGGCGGCGGCGGCGACGAAACTGAGCGGCGACACCGAAATACCATGGCCGAAACTGACGGTGGCGGTCTCGATCATGCCCCAATTGGCGCCGGGATAGAGCGGGCGCGCCGTTTCCGGCAGCATGGTCTTGAGCGGCTTCAGAAGGCCCAGGCCCGTCAGGAATTCGCGCTGCCTCTGCCCGCCCGAGCGCAGCGCGATCTGGCTGGTGCCGATGTTCGACGACTGGGCCAGGATATCGCGCGCCGCCAGCGTCGCGGGCATGCGCTCGGCTTCATGGATGGTGTATTTGCCGATCTTGAAGCCCTGGCCGATGGGGAAGACCTCGTCCAGGCTGCGGATCGTATGGTCCTCGAAGGCCAGGGCGAAGGAGAAGATCTTGAAGATCGAACCCAGCTCGTAAATGTCCTGGGACATGATGTTGCGGGTGGAGTCGCCTTCGGCCAGCCGGCGCTGGTTGGGATCGAAGTCCGGCTGCGAGGTCATGGCGAGAATTTCGCCCGTCTTCACGTCCATCACGATGCCGCCGGCGGCGTGGGCGCTGAAGGTCTTGCGCGCTTCCGCCACTTCATGCGCCAGGATGTATTGCACCCGCGAGTCGATGGAGGTGGCGACGGCACGACCATCCCCGGCGGCTTCGCGCAGCCTGTCCTGCAGTCCCAGTTCCAGGCCCGACACCCCGTTATTGTCGGGATCGGTGACGCCCAGCAGCTGGGCGGCGATGCGGCCATCGGGGTAGAAGCGCTTGGAGGCGGGCTCGAACTCCAGCCCCGGCAGGCCCAGATGCATCACCCTGGCCTCGGCATCCGGCGTGATGCGGCGGGCGACCAGGACATAAGGGTGCCTGGCGTTGTTGAAGCCACTCAGCAGGCGGCGCTCATCGGCGCCGGTGGCGGCGGCGAGATCGTGCGCCGCCTGCGCCTTGTCCCAGAACTCGTGCGGCCGGGCATAAAGGTCCTTCACCGGCAGGTCGCGCGCCAGCAATTCGCCATTGCGATCGGTGAAGTCGGCGCGGGCGATCGTGGCGGGACCGGAGGCGACATCGCCGCTGCCGCCCCGCATCAGGGTCACATCCACCAGACGGATTCCCACCAGCATGAAGGCGGCGACGCAGACTCCCGCGCCAATGACGATGCGCCGCTGGAAGACGGTGGGGGTCTCGATCATCTATGGCCGGGTTCCCGCGGGGACGACGATATTGACGTTCTGCACCGGGCCGCCATTCAGCGGCGCATCCTCACTGCGGCGCGGCATCTGCTCGAAGGAGGACATCTGCGCCGAAGCGGCATCGTCGATGCCGTGCGCGCCCGCCAGCTGCTGCACCCGCTCGGCATTGGCGACATGCTGCCATTCGGTTTCCAGCACCGCGATGGCGCCCCGCTCGGCAGTGATCTGCTTGTTGGTCTTGCTCAGTTCCATGTGCGCCACCCGCGTCTTTTCCGAGACGTGGTAGAGGCCGAGCACGGCCAGGCCCATCAGGGCGACGCAGAGGAAGTTGAGCGCGCGAACCATGGGAGCTCCTATGCCGCCAGTCTCTCGCCGGCCCGCAGGCGGGCGGAGCGGGCGCGGGGGTTGCGGATGATTTCGGCCTCGCCGGGCTGGCGGGCCTTGCCGGTGATAAGGCGGAACAGCGGCCTTGCCGCCGCGCTGTCCGGCGCGTGGCGCGAGGCGCGCGGCGCAGCGGTGGAGCGGCTGGAGAGGAACTGCTTGACGATGCGGTCTTCCAGGCTGTGGAAGGAAACCACCACCAGGCGCCCCTGCGGCCGAAGAATCTCCAGCGCCGCCTCGAGGCCGCGCTTCAGCTCTCCCAGTTCGTCATTCACGTGGATGCGCAGCGCCTGGAAGGTGCGCGTGGCGGGATGGATGGCATGGCGCAGCGCGGCGGGGCCCTGGGCCTCGGCAACGATGGCGGCGAGCTGGGCGGTGCCGGTAACCGGACGCGCCTTGAGGATGGCGCGGGCGATGCGGCGGGCGTTCTTCTCCTCGCCATACTCGGCGATGACGCGGGCGAGCGTGCGCTCATCCGTGCTGTTGACGAAGTCGGCGGCGCTCATGCCCGACAGCGACATGCGCATGTCGAGGGGACCGTCCTCGCGAAAGGAGAAGCCGCGTTCGGGCTGGTCGAACTGGAAGGACGAGACACCCAGGTCGAGCACAACGCCGTCGGTGGCGGAGACGAATTCGTTCATGCGGCTGAATTCGCCTTCCACCAGGGTCAGGCG
>CAZYGO010000448.1:0-5605 GCA_964647455.1 uncultured Rhizobium sp. | reverse complement strand
CCTGGTGACGCTGATAGACCTGCCCTTCTCGGTTTCCCCGGTGGTCGCCGGCCTGATCTACGTCCTGGTCTTCGGCATGCAGGGCTGGTTCGGCCCAGCGCTGGCCGAGCATGACATCCACATCCTCTTCGCGCTGCCCGGCATCGTGCTGGCGACCATTTTCGTCACCTTTCCCTTCGTGGCGCGCGAGCTGGTCCCCCTGATGGTGGACCAGGGCCGCGACGAGGAAGAGGCGGCGGCGACGCTGGGCGCCTCGGGCCTGCAGACCTTCTGGCGGGTAACGCTGCCCAACATCAAATGGGGCCTGCTCTACGGCGTGCTGCTCTGCAACGCCCGCGCCCTTGGCGAGTTCGGCGCGGTGTCGGTGGTGAGCGGCCATATCCGGGGCGAAACCAACACCATGCCGCTTGAGGTCCAACTGCTCTACGACAATTACGATTATGTCGGGGCTTTTGCCGTCGCCGCCATCCTGGCGATGCTGGCGCTGCTGACCTTGGCAATCAAATCCTTCCTGGAATGGCGTTACGCGGACGAACTCGCGGCGTCGCACAGACATTAGGAACGCCTGAAATGTCCCTGATCATAGACTCCGTCGCCAAGAAATTCGGCCGATTTCCGGCCCTCAACGGCGTCAGCCTGACGGCGCCGCAAGGCGCCTTCGTGGCGCTGCTGGGACCCTCCGGTTCGGGCAAGACCACGCTGCTGCGCATCCTGGGCGGGCTGGAACAGGCCGACAGCGGCAGCATCCGCTTCGCCGACATGAACTGGCTGGACATGCCGGCGCGTGCGCGCAAGGCCGGCTTCGTCTTCCAGCAATATGCCCTGTTCCGCCACATGACGGTGGCCAGGAACATCGCCTTCGGCCTGCAGGTGCGGCCACGCAGCGAGCGTCCGCCTGCGGCCGAGATCACGCGCCGGGTCGAGGAACTGCTGGATCTGGTACAGCTGCAGGGTCTGGGCGGCCGCTATCCTTCGCAGCTTTCCGGCGGCCAGCGCCAGCGCGTGGCGCTCGCCCGTGCGCTCGCCATCGAGCCGCGCATGCTGCTGCTGGACGAGCCGTTCGGCGCCCTCGACGCCAAGGTGCGCAAGGAACTGCGCACCTGGCTGCGCCATATCCATGACAAGGCGGGCGTCACCTCGGTCTTCGTCACCCATGACCAGGAAGAAGCCTTCGCCGTCGCCGACCTGGTGGCAGTGATGAATAAGGGCCGCATCGAGCAGGTGGGCGCGCCCGACGATGTGCGGCGCGATCCGCGCACGGCCTTTGTCTCGGAGTTTCTTTCGGCTTAATCTTCCCCGCGCATCGCAGGGGCCTTGCATGCCGTTTCAGCCGTTTGGCTATCGCTTTGAAGTGCGTTCGGAGTTGCCGCCGGACGCCGTGAAGGCTGCTATCCGGGACCGCAAAAAGGGCATGTTTGATCCGAAAGATAACGCCCGAGGTTTCGTTGCCGGGTCCTTCATTTACTTGTGGTGGGGAAGCTCTCGAAGCGCGCCCGTATTGCTGGGTCGCATTTCAGGCGACGATTTTGGGGCGCGGATCAACGGCCGGGCAGGCTATGTGAGTGGTCTCATTGCCATTCTAATGCTGGCGCCTTCTGTCGCTTTCATGTTTCTCCTGTTGCTCGCCAACAGTGCCCTGTCACTGGCACCTGCCGCGTTATTCGCCGGGCTGACTGTGATCATTGTGCTACTGCTGTGGGCGGACCCGCACGATGCCGATCCGCTCGTCCGTTTCCTGCGCAGCGCAACCGAAAGGCCGGGCAAGGTACCCAAGGTCAAGCCGTTAGTCTTGCCGCCTGCCAGCAGTTTTCCGAAGACGCTGACACTTGAGGAGAGTGGAAGCGAGATGGACGGCCCTGTAACGCCGCTCATGGTCAAGGAATCGCTGCAGGCCATCGAGGGAGACGGTTTCGTCATCTTGGCTTCAGCCGAACAACGCTACGTCCAGACAGTGTACGAAGCCGATGGGTACGTCATTGAAAAGCGCGACGGCGACGATGAGCATCACTATCGCGCCGCGCGGCATGGATCGTCCGACAGCAAGGACATTTTCGACTTCGAAGAGACTCTGGCGATCTTCCTCGCCTATGGCGCGGGCACGCCGATGCCCACATTCCTGCAATGGAAAAAGATTCGCGTGTAAGGCGTTTGTGGGGCCAACGCGCCGCCTCTCACCATTAAAATTTATCCACCCCTGTCATCTGCCCGTTATTGCCGTACACCGCCCAGCAGGTAAGCCGGCTGGGCCGGCTTGCCATCAGCGTTAGGCGGCGCGACCGATAGAAAGGGCCACCGCTTCGGCGACCTTGATGCCATCCACCCCCGCCGACAGGATTCCCCCGGCATATCCCGCGCCTTCGCCCGCCGGATAAAGCCCGCGCGTGTTGCTGCTCTGGAAATCCTCCCCTCGCGGGACGCGGATGGGGCACGACGTGCGGGTCTCCACCCCCGTCAGCACCGCGTCCTCCATGTCGTACCCGCGAATCTGCCGCCCGAAGGCCGGGATCGCCTCGCGGATGGCGGCGATGGCGTAATCGGGCAGGCAGGCGGAAAGATCGGTGGCCAGCACGCCCGGCTTGTAGGATGGCACCACACTGCCCAGCGTCTTCGACGGCACGCCGGCCAGGAAGTCGCCCACCCGCTGCCCCGGCGCGGCATAGGACGCGCCGCCAGCCAGGAAGGCCTGGCTTTCCCAGTGCCGCTGCAGCGCCACGCCGGCCAGCACACCGGTCTCGCCGGGCACGTTCCTGTCGTAAGGCGCATAGTCCGGTGGTTCGATCCCGACCACGATGCCGGCATTGGCGTTGCGCTCGTTGCGGGAATACTGGCTCATGCCGTTGGTGACGACGCGCCCTTCCTCGGATGTTGCCGCCACCACTGTGCCGCCGGGACACATGCAGAAGGAATAGACGCTGCGGCCGTTCCGGGCATGGTGCACCAGCTTGTAGTCGGCGGCGCCCAGCTCCGGCACGCTGCGGCCGAAGCGGGCCTTGTCGATCAGGCTCTGCGGATGCTCGATGCGAAAGCCGATGGAGAAAGGCTTGGCTTCCAGGGCCACACCACGATCCAGCAGGATTTTGAACATGTCGCGGGCGCTGTGGCCCACCGCCATCACGACATGGTCCGACAGGATCTCCTCGCCGCTTTCCAGGCGCACGCCGCGCACGGTGCGGTCCTGGATCAGAAGGTCGGCGACCTTGCTCTGGAAGCGGTACTCGCCCCCCTGACTTTCGATGGTGGCGCGCATCGCCTCCACCATCGTCACCAGCCGGAAGGTGCCGATATGGGGATGGGCCTCGGTGAGGATCTCCTCCGGTGCGCCGGCCTTGACGAACTCCTCCAGCACCTTGCGGCCCAGATGGCGCGGGTCCTTGATCTGGCTGTAGAGCTTGCCGTCGGAAAAGGTGCCGGCGCCGCCTTCGCCGAATTGCACGTTCGATTCCGGGTTGAGAACCCCGCGCCGCCACAGGCCCCAGGTGTCTTTCGTCCGCTCGCGCACTTTCCTGCCGCGTTCCAGGATGATGGGGGCAAAGCCCATCTGCGCCAGCACCAGCGCGGCGAACAGGCCGCAGGGACCGGCGCCGATCACCAGCGGGCGCTGGAAGGAAGCGGGCGCCTGGGCGACGAATTTGTATTCCATGTCCGGCGCCGGCCTGACATCGGGATCGCGGGAGAAGCGCTGCAGCAACCCCGCTTCATCCGCCACCTCCACGTCCAGGGCATAGATGAAGCTGATCGCCTGCTTGTTGCGGGCGTCATGGGCGCGCTTGAAGACGGCAAGGCCCTTCAGCTGGGCGGGCTCCAGCTTAAGCCGCTTCAGCACGGCGGCCTTCAGCGCTCCGGGCGGGTGGCCGAGCGGCAATTTCAACTGGGTGAGGCGGATCATGCCGGGGCTGGATATCCGGTTGCATTCCGTCTGGCAAACGGCGGAACCCCTTCACAAAAGATTGCATCGCCCGGTTCCCTGTTGACCCCGCCGCAGGCATGGGCGCACGCTTGCCGTGCCGCCAGGGTGAATGCAGGAGACGCCGTTACCGTCCGTTTTGTGCTCCCAAAGCGATCTTCAGATCGCCCCGAAGGTCCGGTGGAGCCGGATCGTGAGCACGCTGGGCAGGTCGCGCGATCCTGTACTCCACCAGGGCGGCGGGAAACCGAATGTGAGGAGGATTCCGCATGGAAGAGACTCCACCGGGTAGATTTTCAGGCTCCTGAAGCGGAGCCACGGCGGACTTGAAATGCCCGCCGCCGAAAATCTAATCGGACGGGAGCAATCCCGTGAGAACGGAGCGTCCGCTCCGCGAAAAAGCGTCCCGCCTGATGCGGGACAATCGCCCCGCCTGAAAAGGCGGGGTTTGCTTTTCTAGCCGTCGGCCCTGGCGGTCACCCGCACGACATCGCCCGCCTGCAGGGAATCGGGGGGATTGTCTATCACCTTGTCGCCCGCCTTCAGGCCGGCGCCGACTTCGACGAAGGTGCCCAGGTCGGTGGTGATGTGGATGGGCTTCATCACCACCCGGTTGCCGGCCCCCAGCATCGCCACCTGCATGCCGGTGTCGCGGAAGATCAGGGCGGTCACGGGCACGCGCACGCCGCCCGCGCTCCGGGGCATGGCGAAGCGCATCTCGGCGTAGGAGCCGGGCTTGAGGGCATGGTCGACATTGTCAGCCTGCATCTGCAGCAGCTGGGTGCCGCTCTGGCTGGCGATGGCGCCGGCATTGGCGGCCAGGGTGGCGGTAAAGACGCGGTCGGGATATTCCGGCACGGTAAAGGTGGCATGCATGCCCGGCCGCACCAGGAAAGAGTAATTCTGCGGCATTCGCACATAGATGCGCAGGCGGTTCTGGTCGGTGACCGTGAACATCGGCGTGGCGCTGGCGGCGTTGGCGGTTACCAACTGCCCGACATCGACGCTGCGGCTGGTGACAATGCCAGCGATTGGCGCGACCACACGGGTGAAGCCCAGATTGATTTGCGCCGACTGCACCGCGGCGCGGTCAGCCTCGACGATGCCGCTCTGGGCGGCGACATTGGCCTGCTGAGTGGCGAGCTGCTGCGCCGAAATCGCGTTCTGCGCCGCCAAGACGCGATAGCGGCCCAGATCGGTCTGCGCATTGGCCAGAGTGGCGGAATCCTTGGCAAGCTGGCCGCGCGCCGACGCCAGCGCCGCCTCGTAAGGCCGGGGATCGATCTGCGCCAGCAATTGCCCCTGTTTCACCGGCGTGCCGATGTCTACGAACCATTTCTGGATGGTGCCCGAAACCTGGGCGTTGATGGTCGCGGTGGTGAAGGCCTGGATATCGCCGGGCAGGACGAAGTCGCCGCCATCGGCCCCCTTCAGGGTGATCAGCTGCACGGCGGGCACCGCCTGTTCCTCTGTCCATTTCTGCGTGTCCCGGCTGCCGATGAAGCGGATGGCGAGTCCGCCCGCCGCCACGCCCAGCGCCAGCACGACCAGGATCGTCCCGGTCAGCCGCAGTCCCCGCGGCTTGTGCGTGGCCAGAATGTCCTGCTTTTCAGACATACGCTTCTCCGGTTGCGGCGGGCATGGCGGCCTTGGCGCGTGCGCGGCCATGCAGAATGCTGAACACCACGGGCACGAACATCA
>CAZYGO010000447.1:0-3693 GCA_964647455.1 uncultured Rhizobium sp. | reverse complement strand
TCTCTCGCGGCGGCTGCTCGAACTCCTGCTGCGCAGCGTGGACATCGAGCGTTCGCTTCTGGCGGCGGCGGCCAATGGAGACGAGCCGCCTCTGATCTGGGAAGAAGTGGTGGAGGAACTGGACCGGGCCCGCAAGCTGGTGCTGGAGCCCAGCGGCAAGATCAGTGTCATCCGCCGCCGGGATTAGGCGCGGGAACATCGGGAACCTTGCCGCGTTTTCTAGGAACCTTCCGGAGACGCCATGCCGGCCGCCGCCCCTGCCAGCCATCCCGTCGCCAGCCTGTGGACCGAGTTGCAGCTGATGGTGGTCGGCGGCGGCATAAGGCTGGTGCTGGGCATCCTGATCCTCGTCGCCGGCTGGACACTCGCAAGCTGGGCCAAGCGCGGCCTGGAAAACGGCCTGGCGCGGCTGCCGCTCGATCCCACCCTCAAGCCCCTGATCGCCTCGCTTGCCCGCTACGGCATCCTCGTCATCACCCTGATGCTGGTGATCAGCAATTTCGGGGTCCAGACCACTTCGCTGATCGCCCTTTTGGGCGCGGCGGGCCTGGCGGTCGGCCTGGCGCTGCAGGGCACGCTTTCCAACGTCGCCTCGGGCGTAATGCTGCTTGTGCTGCGGCCTTTCCGCGTCGGGCAGTTCGTGGGCGTCGCGAGCGGCCAGCAGGGCACGGTGCGGGAGATCGGGCTTTTCACCACCATCCTCGTCACCCGCGACAATGTCTATGTCTCCATTCCCAATTCCGAGATTTTCTCCGCCACCATCACCAACTTCACACGCGAGCGCCTGCGCCGGGTAAAGTTCGACGTGCCGGTGGACCGCGCCAACGACCTGGACCGGGTGCTGGCGGTGGTGCAGCAGGCGCTGGATGCCAACGCAATGGTGATCCGCGAGCCGGCGCCCAGCGCGGTCGTCTCCGATCTTCAGGAATACACCGCCATCGTCACCGTCCGCGCCATGGCGCGCAGTCCTGATTATTGGAAGCTGCTTTATGGGCTGCGCAAGGAAGTCCAGATGGCATTGGACGCGGCCCAGGTGCTGCTGCCGGTCACCCGCCAGGCGCCGGTGGTGCGCAACGAGCCGCGTTCGCCCCTGACCGAGCCGGCGCCGAAACCCTGAGGCCAAGCAGCGGAACAATGGCTCGCGCGTTATCTCGCCAGGCAATTTCCCGCCTGCCCCAAGGGGTGTCATGCGATTTCACATCCGTCTGCGTTGCGGCTTTTTCCTCGCCGCGCTGACCTTCTGTCTGATATCGCACCCTGCCCTGGCCGAAGCCGCCGCCGGCAACGGCGCGACCGGCAGCGGCCGGGCCGAGGCCCTGCTGATCGCCGAGGTCGTCGCCCTGATGGTGGTGGGGCGTCTGCTGGGCGAAGGCCTGCAGCGGCTGGGCCAGCCGCCGCTGGTCGGCCAGCTTCTGGCCGGGCTGGTCCTGGGGCCATCGCTGCTGGGCGCGGTGTGGCCGGCGGGACAGCATTTCCTGTTTCCCAATACCGAAGCCCAGAAAGGCATGATCGACGGCCTTTCCCAGACCGGCATCCTGCTGCTGCTGCTGCTCACCGGCATGGAGACCGACCTCAAGCTGGTGAAGAAGGCCCGCGCCGCCGCCATCGCCGTCTCGCTGACCGGAGTGGCGGTGCCGTTCGCCGGCGGTTTCCTGCTGGGCCAGCTGCTGCCGGAAGCGCTGCTGCCCTCGGCCGCGAACGGGCGGCTGGTGCCATCGCTTTTCCTGGGCACGGCGCTCGCCATCTCCTCGGTCAAGATCGTCGCCATGGTGGTGCGGGAGATGAACTTCATGCGCCGCAACCTGGGCCAGACCATCATCGCGTCGGCCATCATCGAGGACACGGTGGGCTGGGTGATCATCGCCATCACCTTCGGTATCGCCGGACAGCGCCATTTCAGCCTGTTGTCGCTGGCCGGCACGGTCGCGGGCGTGGGCCTGTTCCTGGCTTTCAGCTTCACCATCGGGCGGCGCATCGTCTTCGCCGTCATCCGCTGGGCCAATGACAATTTCCGCAGCGAATTCCCCGTCATCACCGCCATCCTGGTGGTGATGGGCGCGATGGCGCTGATGACCCAGGCGCTGGGGGTACACACGGTGCTGGGCGCCTTCATCGCCGGGGTGCTGATCGGGGAATCCCCCATCCTCACCGCCCATATCCAGGCCCAGCTGCGCGGCCTGATCGCCGCCTTCTTCATGCCGGTCTTTTTCGGCCTGTCCGGGCTTTCGGCCGACCTCACCGTCATCCTGCGCCAGCCGCAGCTGATCCTGTTCACGCTGCTGATCATCGCCATCGCCAGCCTGGGGAAATTCCTCGGCGCCTTTGCCGGCGCCGGGCTGGGCGGCCTCCGCTTCAAGGAAGGGGTGGCGCTGGGCTGCGCCATGAATGCGCGCGGCTCCACCGAAGTGGTGGTCGCCTCGATCGGACTTTCCATCGGCGCGCTGAGCCAGAACCTCTACACCATGATCGTCACCATGGCGATGATCACCACCCTGGCGATGCCGCCGATGCTGCGCGCCGCGCTGCGCAACGTGCCGGTGCGGGAGGAGGAGAAGACCCGCATCGCCCGCGAGGAGGTGGACGAGACCGGCTTTCTGCCGCAGCTGGAGCGCCTGCTGCTGGCGGTGGATGAAAGCCCGGCCGGCAAGTTCACCGCCCGCCTTGCCGGCCTGCTGGCGGGCGCCCAGGGCATGCCCGTCACCATCGTCAAGGTGGACGAAAGGGAAGACCCGGCGCCGCCGCTGCAGGGAACGGTGGCCCGGGAAGTCAAGAGCGGCGCCAAGCAGGCCGCCGCGCGGGTGATCGCCGACGCGAACGAGCCCGATCCGGAAAAGGTCCATCTCACCGAGCGGGCGAAGAAGCCGGACGAGGAAGCCGCCGCCGACATCGTCAAGGACGAGGTGCGCAAGGGCTATGACATGCTGATGATCGGGGTGGAGGATTGCTGCGAGCAAGATGGCGGCTTCACGCCGCTGGTTTCCCGCCTGGCGCGCGAATTCGTGGGCAACATCGCCCTGTTCGCCCAGGGCGGCACACCGCCGCCGGTGCTCAATCGCGGCACCCGCCTGCTGGTGGCGGTGAACGGCACCGAAGTCTCGCGCCATGCCGCCGAGATGGCCTTCGCGCTGGCTCGTGCCACCGGCGCCGGCGTCACCGCCGTCTATGCCGCGGCGGGCGACCGCAAGCGCCGCACCCGCACCCGCGAGGAGGAATTGCTCAAGGACATGGCGCGGCTGGCGGAACGCTATGAGGTGCGACTGGAAAGCCGCATCGCCGGTTCGGGCGATGCCGCCCGGGCGATCCTGAGGGCGGCGCCGCAGCACAGCCTGATCGTGATGGGGGTGAGCGCCCGCCCCGGCGGCGAGCTCTTCTTCGGCAATACCGCCACGCAGGTGATGGCGGGCGCGAAGGGACCACTTTTGTTCCTGGCCAACAAGCCGGCCGACCTTGTGCCGGCGCGGACGGCCGCGGATTCGCCGGCGGCGTGAGGCCGCGCAACCGCCGGATTCCTCAGGCCGCCGCCGCGATAGGGCTTTGGGCCTACCGGCCCTCGAGGCTGACGGGTTGGAGAGCGGCTTTGGGCGTTGGCTGGGATTGCGTGGAAGCGGCGACGGCGACCGAGCCGCGGGCGTTCTGGAAGGGGAAGCTTTTGACCACGCCCACAATGACGCTGTTGAAGCTGTCGCCATTGGC
>CAZYGO010000446.1:0-3393 GCA_964647455.1 uncultured Rhizobium sp. | reverse complement strand
ATGGATATCGCCGCCTCGCTGCAATATGTCTTCGAGGAAGCGATCGTTTCCTATGCCGAACGATGGTTCGCCGAGACGAAAGCCTTCAATGGCGGCAATGTCTGCCTCAGCGGCGGCTCCTTCCTCAACTGCAACGTCAATACCTTGATCAAGACCCGCACGCCGTTCCGCAATGTGCATCTCTTTCCGGCCTGCGGCGATGACGGCACCGCGGCGGGCGCGGCCCTGTGGCTGGCGCACAACCTGGCGGGCGAACCGCGGGCGGCCTATGCGCCGCGCGACATCGCCTATCTAGGCCGGGACTATCCTTCGGATGCGCTGGCGGACGGCGTGCCGCTGGATCTTGAGGCCGTGGCGCAGTGCATCGCCCGCGGCGGCATTGTCGCCTGGTTCCAGGGCCGCGCCGAATTTGGTCCGCGCGCGCTCGGCAACCGCTCCATCCTGGCCGATCCGCGCAAGCCCGAGATGCGTGACATCATCAATTCCAGGGTCAAGCACCGGGAATGGTTCCGGCCGCTGGCGCCGTCGGTCCTGGCCTCACATAGCGGCGATTGGTTTGATTTTGCCGGCGACAGTCCCTTCATGCTGCACACCAGCAGGGTCAAGCGTCCTGCCGAGATTCCCGCCGTCACCCATGTCGACGGCACGGCGCGGCAGCAGACGGTACGCCAGGACGACAACCCGCGCTATTACGCGCTGATCGAGGCCTTCTTCCGCCTGACGGGCGTGCCCATGCTGCTCAATACAAGCTTCAACGGGCATGAGGAGCCGCTGGTGGAGACGCCGGAAGACGCCAGGCGTTTCTTCGATCGCGGCGCGGTCGATATTCTTGTCGTCAATGACCGCATGATCCGGCGGCCGCCTGCACGGGCCTAATAGCCTGAAAATCCTGGAAAAATGCCGTTTAACAAATCTTAACGGCCTGTGTCCGATCATGGTTTCCAGATCGTTAACGGGCCAGCGGCATGAACGCGCCTCTCCATCATCATCGCATCGAGGCGCCCCTCGCTGGCCAACTGCAGGTCTTTGCCTTTTTCCATCTCAACCTGGCCTTTTCTTCCATCGCGGAAGAGCGGCGCGGCGACGTTATTGAGCGCTGCTATTGGCCGCTGCTGCGCCTGGCGGAACGGCTGGCGCCCATCGGCGTGGAAGTGTCTGGCTTCACCCTTGAGGAGATCGCCCGCCGCGATCCGGCCTGGATCGCGCGCGCCCGCGCCCTGATCGGCGAGGGCCGGATCGAGCTGATCGGTTCGGGCTACAGCCAAATGATCGGGCCCTTGGTGCCCGGCCGGGTGACGGCGGAAAATCTGAAGATCGGCAACGACATTTATCGGCGGTTGCTGGGCCGGGTGCCCTCGGCGGCGCTGGTCAACGAACAGGCCTTCTCGGCTGGGCTGGTCGAACATTATCTCGATGCCGGCATCGGCGCTCTTTTGATGGATTGGGACAATCCCAGCGCCCATCACCCGGAATGGGATCGCCAATACCAGTATCTGCCGCAATATGCCCACGGCGCTGATGGACGGAAAATCGCCGTGCTCTGGACCAATACGGCGGCCTTCCAGCAGCTGCAGCGGCGCACCTATGATGACATCACGCTTGATTCCTATCTCGGCTTCGTGCGGGGACGGCGCGGCGCCGGAACGCGCGCTCTTTGCCTTTATGCCAGCGACGCGGAGATCTTCGATTTCCGTCCGGGGCGTTTTCGCACCGAGGAGAAGCTGGTGGACGGGGCGGTGGAATGGGCGCGGCTGGAGGAGGCATTGGCCGCCGTCATTGCCGAGCCCGACGTCACGCTGACGGCGCCTTCCGGCGTTCTGGCGCTGATGGAAAGGGAAGGCGCAGGCAACCTGCTGGAGTTGGGCAGCGCCGCCTGTCCGGTGCCGGTCAAGAAGCAGCGCAAATACAATCTTGCCCGCTGGGCGGTGACCGGGCGCGACAATACCGCCGTCAACGCCGCCTGCCAGCGCATCTATGAAGGGATGAGCGCCGGGACCGCCGGGCCGGAAGACTGGAAGGAGCTTTGCTATCTATGGGCCAGCGACTTTCGTACCCATATCACCCAGTCCCGCTGGGAAGGCTTTTGCGCCCGGCTGCAGGCGGCGGAGCAGCGTTGGGCGGCGCCACTGTCCGAGACGCCGCCCGTGCTGGTCGGCGAGCCTGTCAGCGTTCGTCATCTCGACATTGAAACCCCCAGCCTTCGCGCGCGGCTGGATCGCCGCCGGGGCCTTGCCATCACCAGCCTGGCATTTGGCGGGGTGCCCCTGGTGGGCAGCCTGCCGCATGGCTATTTCGACGAGATCGGCCTTCAAGCCGACTGGTACACCGGCGACTGCGTTTTCGAGGCGCCGGGCGAACACAAGGTCACCGACCTGGAATGGTGCGAAGGCCGCCTTGAGACGCTGCCTGGCGGCGATGTCATCGCCGAGGCGCGCACGCCCACTCCCAATGGCGTCATCGCCAAACGCATGCGCTTTCATGCGGCGGCGCGGCGGGTCGATTTCGACATCAGTTTCGAATGGGCGCAATGGAAGCCGGGCAGCCTGAGGCTGGGCCATATCACGTTGCTGCCGGTGGCGTTCGATCTGGAACGCCTGACATTGGCCACCTGCAATGGCGGCGGACGCGAGGAGTATCCCCTGGCCGGCCAGGTGGTGGACCATGGCGCGCCAGTGTCGTTCCTGGTCTCGTCCAGCTATGGGCTAGGCATGACCGAAGGCTGGGCCGAGATTGGCGATGCCCGGACGGGTCTGCGCATCATGGTTGACAGGGCCTGCGCGCCCCTTTTGGGGATGCTGGTGCATCGTCCGGCTCGGCGGCATGGCGATGGCGAAAGCCTGTTCTGCCAGCTGCAGCTCTCGGCCATGGAACTGGACGACACCCGCAAGCCCGCGTCCTACCGGGATGGCTGGCGGCGTTTCCGATTCAGCCTGTCGGAATGCGGCGGCAGTCGCTGAGCTTTGCCAACATCTCCTAATCGGGCAAATGGGCGAAGGCTTTGCTTCCGACCATATGAAGCCGTGCTCTCACCACGATCGGCTTTGTTGGCCAACCCAAGAAACGGATTTGCTTAGTCCGCTTTGGACTCTTGAGCCCTCGTTGCAGGGCGCTAAAAGGCGAATTTGGGGAAGCTCAAGGCAATAAATTGCGGGAATTTTGTCCTAGTTTTCAATGAAAACCGCAAAATTCATGGTTTGATCGATTATTCTTTTGCAAAAACAGCGACATAACGATGTTTCATGGTCGCTTATATGGGCCGACGCCGGCTTTTCCCCAAGGGCAAAGCGGTCGATTTTTTCTCTTTAAAAACAGATATTTATCAAGGAGCCCTCTACCTGTCTCCTGATCGACAGGGAGGAGGAATCTAATTGTCAATGGTCAGGGTTTTCCTAC
>CAZYGO010000445.1:0-2744 GCA_964647455.1 uncultured Rhizobium sp. | reverse complement strand
CGGCCGCGGCCCGGCCGCCGCGTCCCGCGCCATTGTTGTAGGCGGGCGCCAGCAGCACCAGCTTGGCGACCTTGTCGGGATGCTGCACGGCCCAGCCAGCACTGCGCGGCCCGCCCTGCGACCAGCCGAACAGGTTGAGCTTTCCGGCATGGCGCAGGTTCAGCACGTAATCCACCGCGGCGCCGACATCGTTCCAGTCCGACGCCAGGGTGGTGACGCCACTGGTCATGGTCGGCTTGCAGTCGGCGGGCACCTTGTAGAGCGTGCGCTGCGCTTCGTTGAGGTTGCACTTCTCGGCCATGGCGGCGGGCCGGGCCGAGCGGCCATAGCCCTCCATGTCCACGGCGAAGACATCGTAGCCGGCATCGGCGAGATAGGCCATCCAGCTGTAATCGGCATAAGGCACGTCGAAGCTGACTTCGGCGGGCGTGCCGGCGCCATGGACGAAGAGCACGATCCTGTTCGGATCCGGTATTCCCCTGACGCGCTCGCGCAGATAAAGCCGCACCGTCTGCCCGGCCTGCGACGGCGCCGTGGAAACGACATTCACATAATGGTCATAGCTCTCGATCGCCGCCCGGTTCTGCGCTGCCGCGGGAAGCGCCAGCAGCATTGCGCCGGTGGCCATCATTGCAAGCCGTTTCATGCATCTCTCCCGCCGTTTTTCGGAGAGGCTAGCACGGGCCCTGAAGGGCGGCTACTCGCGGTCGGCGCGGGCCTCCAGCCACATCGCGTTCAGCACCGAAAGGGTGACGGCGAAGCCGAGGCCCAGAACCCAGGAAAAATACCACATTGGCTGCTCCTAGTAGGAATGGCTGTCGGTCTGGATGCTGCTCTCGCTCACGGGGCCACGCAGCACGCGATAGACCCAGGCGGTATAGGCGATCACCACCGGCAGGATGAGGATCGTGACGCCCAGCATGATCGCCAGCGTCAGCTTGCTCGATGAGGCATCCCAGACCGTCAGGCTGGCGTCGGGCATGGTGGAGGAAGGCAGCAGGAAGGGAAAAAGCGCCAACCCTGCCGTGGCAATCGTGGCGGCGACGGCAGAGCCGGTGCAGAGAAACGCGATCAACGGCCGCGCCCGCAGCAGCGTGGCCAGGCCTGCGCCCGCGATGGCGAGAATGGGCGCCAGCCAGAGCAGGGGCGTGTCGTCATAGTTCTGCAGCCAGCTTCCCGGCGTCACATGCTTGAGCAGCGGATTGGAGGGGCCGTCATGGGCCATGCCGGCGGCGAGGCGATAACCGCTGATCTGTGTCAGCCACAGGCCGGCAAGCAGGAAGAGAAGAACGAAAGCCGCGGCCAGCCATGGCATCAGGGATCGGGCGCGCACCTGCACCGGTCCCAACGTCTTGTAGTTCAGCCAGGCCGCACCGTGCAGCGCGATCATGGCAAGGCTCACCAGCCCCACCAGCAGCGCGAAAGGATTGAGCAGGCCCAGCAGCGTGATCTCCGACCGGAGCCGCAGGGTCTCGTCGAAACCGAAAGGCACGCCCTGGAAGAGGTTGCCGAACGCGACGCCGAACACCAGGGCCGGCACGACCCCGCCGGCGAACAGGCACCAGTCCCAGAAGGCGCGCCAGCGGGTATCGTCCAGCTTGCCGCGATACTTGAAGCCGACCGGACGCAGGATCAGTGTCGCCAGCACCAGAAACATGGCGAGGTAGAAGCCGGAAAAACTGGCGGCATAAAGGGCAGGCCAAGCGGCGAAGATGGCGCCGCCGCCGAGAATGAACCAGACCTGGTTGCCTTCCCATACCGGCCCGATGCTGTTGAGCGCGACACGCCGTTCCATGTCGGTGCGGCCGACAAAGGGCAGCAAGGCGGCGGTGCCGAGGTCGAAGCCGTCCATCACGGCAAAGCCGATCAGCAGAATTCCCAGCAGGGCCCACCAGATCAGGCGCAGGGTTTCATAGGTCATCATGCCGCGATCTCCTTTCCGGTGTGGCCCGGCCCCTGGCCGACGGTTCGGGCCAGCAGATAGAAATCGGCGACCAGAAGCCCGGTATAGAACAGGGCAAAGCCCGCAAGGCTGAAGGCGACATTGCCGGCGGGGATGGACGAGACACCCAGCGAGGTCGGCAGCACGCCCACGATCACCCAGGGCTGGCGGCCATATTCGGCCACGATCCAGCCCAGTTCGGCGGCGATCCATGGCAGGGGCAGGCTCCAGAGCGCGGCGCGCAGCACCAGCGGCGTCCGGTGCAATGTCAGCCGGGCCGAAAGCCAGAAGCAGACGGCGAAGAGGAGGATGAACCACAGCCCCAGCCCGACCATGAGGCGGAACGACCAGAACAGCACCGGCACGTCGGGAATGGTGCTCTCGGCGGCGCGCGCGATGTCGGCCTGCGTGGCATTCTCGATGTCCGGCCTGATATTTTTCAGCAGCAGGGCGTAGCCGAGATTTTCGATATGGGCGTCCAATTCCGCGCGCAAGGCGGTATCGGCCGGGTGGGCGCGCACCTGCGGCAGCAGCCGCCAGGCGACGAGGCCGTCGTCGATGCGCGTCCGCGCATCGGTCACCAGTTCGGAAATGCCGGGCACGGGCGTGTCCGTGCTGCGGGTGGCGATCAGGCCCAGCACCCAGGGCACCTTTACCTCCAGCGCGGTGCGGTGGTTTTCCAGGTCGGGCAGGCCGAAAACGGTAAAGGAGGCCGGCGCCGGCTCCGTTTGCCACATTGCCTCGATCGCGGCGATCTTCATCTTCTGGTTCTGGCCGGCGGTATAGCCGCTTTCGTCGCCCA
>CAZYGO010000444.1:0-3989 GCA_964647455.1 uncultured Rhizobium sp. | reverse complement strand
ATCGCGATCGGCGGGAAAGGAAGTCAGGCCCGGCGCGGGCGGGGCATGGAACGGCGTGGCATTGTTCCAGATATTCCACAACAGGGCCGTCAGCGTGGCCGCGTCGGGGCGCAGCAGCCGCGGCAGCCAGACATCGCGCCGGCCGAACCAGACGCCATAGGGGCGCAGCGCCTTGACGATCTGGCCGATCTTTTCCGGCAGGCCCAGTTCCTTGCGGCCGACAACGCCGAAATTCTCCGCCAGCTGATGCGCTACGCCGCGCGCCAGACCTGTGAGCTCGCTCTTGCCTTCGGCGTCGCGCCTCAGCGCCAGCAGCGGCTGCAGCCGCGCCTCCAGCCTGGCATCGAGCCAGCCCTGCAGCTTCGCCTCTATGGCGGGATCGGGCGCGTCTGCCACCGGCGTCACGCGCGGCGACAGCGGCGAGGTGCCCTTGGACACCATGCCGACAATGGCGCCGTCCCACCACAGTTTGCCGTGCTCGGAGAGGGATATCTCCCCCTCCTGCGCCGCCAGCAGCCTTTGCGTCCGCTGCTGCAATTCGCCTTCCAGGCCCCTGAAGGCCGCGGCGCGCAGCGTGCGGCCGTGAATGCCCTTGGCGCGGGGATCCGGCACGAAGGAGAGGCCATCCAGCCGCCCGATGCTTTCGCCGCCGATCGCGACGGCGCCGCTATCGTCCAGCGTCAGGGCGGCGAAATCCTCGTCCCGCAGCGTCTTCATCAGTATGGAGGTGCGCCGGTCGATGAAACGCTGGGTCAGGCATTCATGCAGCGCGTCGGAAAGCCGGTCCTCGACCTGGCGGGTCACGCCCTGCCAGTGAGGGGCGTCCTCCGTCCAGCCCGGACGGTTGGCGGCATAGGTGAGGGTGCGCACATGGGCGAGGCGCCCCGACAGCGTCGCCACATCGCCCAGGCTTTCGTCGAGCCGCGCCACTTGCCGCGCCATCCAGTCGTTGGGAATGGCGCCGCCATTGGCGAGGAAGGCGGCGAAGCTCTTGACCAGCTTCACATGCTCGTCGCTGGAGAGTTTGCGGAAGTCGGGAAGCTGGCAGACTTCCCAGAAGCGCGCCACTTCGGCGCGGCCGGTCAGGGGCGCCATCGCCTCGGCGTCATCGGACATCTACTTCAGCGCGATGAGGTCGAGGGCCGGACGGGCGCGCGCGAGGCCCTTTTCCGGCGGCGCTGCCTCCAGGCTTTCGATCAGTTGCGCCACACCGGCGAAGTCGAGCGCGGAATTGCGCCACTGCGCCACCCGCACCGGCTCGTAGCGGTGTGTCTCGACGCGCTGGATCAGTTCCTCGTCGAAGGGTTCGCAATCGGCGGTGACGCCGAAGGTGCCGTCATGCTTCCAGCGTCCGGCGCGTCCGGCGATCTGGCCGATCTCGTCGGGCCGCAGCGGACGCGGCCGGTGGCCGTCGAATTTCTCGCGGGCGGCGAAGGCGACATGGTCCACATCCATGTTGAGGCCCATGCCGATGGCGTCGGTGGCGACCAGGAAATCCACATCGCCCGACTGGTAGAGCGCCACCTGCGCGTTGCGGGTACGTGGGCTGAGCGCGCCCAGCACCACCGCGGCGCCGCCGCGCTGGCGGCGGATGATGTCCGCGACGGAATAGACGTCTTCCGCCGAAAAACCGACAATGGCGGACCGGCGGGGCAGGCGGGTGAGCTTGCGGGCGCCGGCATAGGCCAGGTCGGAAAAGCGGGGCCTGGTGTCGAACCAGGTCCTGGGCACGAATTTCTGGATCAGCCCGCGCATGGTTTCGCTGCCCAGGAACAGCGTCTCCTCCTCGCCGCGGGCATGGAGCAGCCGGTCGGTGAAAATGTGTCCACGTTCCGGATCGTTGCAGAGCTGGATTTCGTCGATCACCAGGCAGGCGACGCGGATGTCGAGCGGCATCGCCTCGACGGTGCAGACCCAGAAGCGCGGGCTTTTGGGAACGATCTTTTCCTCGCCGGTCACCAGCGCGACCTCGTTCGCGCCTTTCAGGCGCACGACGCGGTCATAGACCTCGCGCGCCAGGAGGCGCAGCGGCAGGCCGATCATGCCCGAGCGGTGCGCCAGCATCCGCTCAATGGCGAAATGGGTCTTGCCGGTGTTGGTCGGGCCCAGCAGGGCGGTGACTTTGGCGGGGAGGGCGGACATCAGGGGACTGTTGGGGAAGGCGGGGGAGCGGGGCAAGCAAAACTCCCGCAAATCCTGTGAAAAGCCGGAGATTCAAGGCCTTGCTGTGGATGGTTGGTTACCGACACAAACGAAACTGGAACATTGCTAGTCCGAATCACTAACCAATTAAATATCTCCCTTTGTTCTCATACATTTAGGAGTCATGCGGCCAGTGCCAACCACCATATCTAGTGGCGACATGAATCCATAGCCGCCAGCGGCGGGATCGGACCAACGCTCCGTATCCGGACGGTTCAGGAGCTTTTGGGCGGGGCGCCGTCCAGCTTCAGGCTGGTCGCCACCGCGGTGATCGTGCCGAAGCGGGTGTCGGCCCATACCTTGAGCGGCACCAGATAGGTGCGGCTGCCGCTCTTGAACGGCACCATCCAGACGCTGATGGGCGGATAGGCGTCCTTGTCGGCCAGCAGCCTGGGCTTGAAGCCGGCGATCTGGCGGTAGCGCAGGGCGCAGAGCAGACCCTTGCCGCGATACAGGCCGTTGTCGAGCTTGATCTCGACGTCGCGCACCTTGGTCATTTCGATGTTGTAGCGGCGGCGGCCGTCGAACACCGGCGCGGTGAGGGTGCAGCCATCGCCGCCCTGGGCCAGGGCGCCGGAAATGATGCTCATCGCGGCGCTAAGGGGGTCGAAGGTGTTTTTCTGCTCGTCCGGCTTCACCTCGAAACCGCTGAAGGAATAGGCGGGATCGGCGAACAGCTTGGGGGCGCGATCGGCGTAGGTGAGCGAGACCTGCTGCTTCTGGCCGTTGGGGCGGATGGTGAAACTGTCGTACAGCGCCGGGCTCAGCAGCCTGGGACCGATGCTGCCGGAGGAGGTGGCCTGGATGGTGGACTTCCACAGCGCGTTGACCACGCCGTCGGTCTGCAGATGCGAAACCAGATGATATTCGCTGCCGCGGACGCTGGCATCGAGGTCCACCTTGCCCAGGCTGACGCCGGCGGCATACAGCGTCATGGCGACTTCCAGCCGCGAATCCGGGGCGGCCGCGGTTTCGGCCCCGGCGGCGCCGCCGGCGGCCCGTGCGGCGGGCGAAGGCAGAAAGGCCCAAAGGGCCAGGGCAAGACAAGGTGCGGCGGCCAGGGCAAGGCGCTGGAACGTCATGGGCAAACCTGCGGTTTTCTGAACCAGAACAGCATCTTCCACTATAATGGCCCAAATGGGGCGCCGGAAGGCCCCTAAACCCTTGACCGGGAAGGGCCTCGTGGCTAAGAGAGCGCCCTTTCGCGCCGGATTCCGGGCGAATCCCGACCTTCTTCAAGCGAGTATGCCCATGTCGCGCCGTTGCGAACTGACCGGAAAAGGCACCCTGGTGGGCCACCTTGTGAGCCACGCCAACAACAAGACCAAGCGCATCTATCGCCCCAACCTGCAGACCATTGCCCTGGTGAGCGAGCTTCTGGGCAACAGCTACAAGCTGAAGATCTCCATGAACGCGCTGCGCTCGGTGGACCGCAATGGCGGCCTCGACCCCTTCCTGCTCAAGTCCAAGGACAGCGTGCTGTCGCCCAAGGCCCTGCGCCTGAAGCGCGCCATCGCCAAGAAGGCCGCCGAAAAGGCCGCCTGAGGGCATTCACCTTAACGCCGGATCAGGGCACTCCTCTTGCGAGGTGTGCCCTGAATTCATTTCGGACTGTGCCGCAATCGGACGGTTGCTGCCGGGAAGGGCGTTTTGCGGGCATACAAGATCGAGAATGGCGCATTGCCGGTTCCGGGCCGCCTGGCGGGAGCGGGTACCTAACGCATCAATCCCGGCCAGGACGCGGCCTGGCCGCCGGCCGACCGCGCCTATGGCGGCGAGGTGGAAAC
>CAZYGO010000443.1:0-3483 GCA_964647455.1 uncultured Rhizobium sp. | reverse complement strand
ACGAGGCGGAAGTCTCCGAAGCCGGCAAGACGATGGTTTAGACCCGATGCTGTATGAAAAGGACACCGGCTCGACCGCCCGCGAGAGCCACACCATCACCGTGCTGGTGGACAATGAGGCGGGCGTGCTGGCCCGCGTCGTCGGCCTGTTCTCCGGCCGCGGCTACAACATCGAAAGCCTGACGGTGGCGGAAGTCGATCCCGCCGCCCATACCAGCCGCATCACCATCGTCACCTCCGGCACGCCGCAGGTGATCGAGCAGATCGAGGCCCAGCTCTCGCGCCTGATCCCGGTGCACAAGGTCACCAACTGGACCAGCCAGGAAGGCGGCATCGAGCGCGAGATGGCCCTGGTCAAGGTGGCCGGCACCGGCGACAAGCGGCTGGAGGCGCTGCGCATTTCCGATGCCTTCCGCGCCCGCGCCGTGGACACCACCCATGGCAGCTTCGTCTTCGAGATCACCGGCGCGCCGGGCAAGATCAACGAGTTCATCGACCTGATGCGGCCGCTGGGGCTGGTGGTCGTGTCGCGCACCGGCGTCGCCGCCATGAGCCGCGGCCCAGAGGCGATGTGAGGTGGCTAGGACCCATGCCTTAGATTTCTGGGAATTATTCGTACTTCCAGATTTCAGGGATTATCTTCTTTCACCCGGAAATATCAGGCGCGCCTTTAGCACTGCATTGTCGATGCACCACTTGCATGAATACGTGCTGGCTACTGATGAAAAACCCAATCATGCAAAGTTCAAAAGCGGAACGTCTTACGCTCGTTATTTGGCACTGAAGTCGCAGTCATTTCAGGTGGTGACTGACTTCGCCAATCTAATGAAACATAAGAATCTCAAGCAAAAAAATCACATCGTAATAGAGTATACGTCTCCGGGACCCTTCATCAGTCTTATGAAAGGCATGATCGAAGCCGATGATTTCAGCGAAAGCATAGCCGTTCGCCTCAGAAGCGGCGAGACTACTACGTTTGAGAACGTAATCGATTCAGTGTTTGAACTATGGCTCTCGGAATTGAGAGAAATTTGGCCGAATGACTATCGGTTAACTGACGATGATATGGCCCATGCACTAAGGGATACCAAGCATCAGGTGATACCAAAGCGGAAGAGCGCCGAACCGCCGCATGTCTAATGTCTTCCTGCCGCCCGCGATGCTTTTGTCGCTCTGCTGGTTCGCCTTCATCGGCTCGGTGACGCCGGGGCCGAACAACATCCTGCTGGCGGCTTCGGGGGTGAATTTCGGCGTCCGCGCCTCCTATCCGCAGATGGCGGGCATCTTCGCCGGCATCGTCGCCGTCACGCTCGCTTGCGGCTTCGGGCTGGGCGCCATCTTCTCGGCCTGGCCGGCGGCGCGCGATGGGATGCGCGTGCTGGGCTTCGCCTATGTGCTGTGGTTCGCCTGGCGCATCGCCAGCGCCGGCAGCCTGGGCGGCGGTGACCTGCCCCATCCCATGCGTTTCGGCACCTCGCTTTCCATCCAGCCCATGAACCTCAAGCTCTGGATGACCGCCATCGCCGTGGTGGCGCTGTATGTCCGCCCCGGCCACACCCTGGCCGATACCATCACCGTGGCGGCCGCCTTCGCCTTGCTCAACCTGCCCTGCATGTTTCTCTGGGCCGGCTTCGGCGCCCTGTTGCGCGAGGCCCTCAAGGTTCCGGGGCGCATCCGGGTCTTCAACCTCGCCATGGCGGCGGCCCTGGTGGCCTCGGTGATCCCGCTGCTCTAGCGGATGAGCCATGCGGGGGCGCGGATTGCCCGGAACGCCGCCCCCCTGTAGAAACCCGGGCGGAATTCGGGGCCTTTAGACCCCAAACTGAAGGAAGGGCTTGAAAATGCGGGTTTATTACGACCGGGACGCCGACCTCAACCTGATCAAGAACAAGAAGGTCGCCGTCATCGGCTTCGGCAGCCAGGGCCATGCCCATGCCCAGAACATGCGCGACAGCGGCGTCAAGGATATCGTCATCGCCGTCCGCCCCGGTGCCTCCGCCAAGAAGGCCGAGGCCGCCGGCTTCAAGGTGATGAGTGTCGCCGACGCCGCCAAATGGGCCGATGTGATGATGATGGCCACGCCCGACGAACTGCAGGCCGACATCTACAAGGACGACCTGGCGAACAACATGAAGAATGGCGCCGCGCTGCTCTTCGCCCATGGCTTCAACGTCCATTTCAAGCTGATCGAGGCGCGGCCGGACCTGGACGTGCTGATGGTCGCGCCCAAGGGCCCCGGCCACACGGTGCGCGGCGAATATCTCAAGGGCGGCGGCGTGCCCACCCTGATCGCCATTCACCAGGATGCCAGCGGCAACGCCCATGACCTCGGCCTCTCCTATGCCAGCGCCATCGGCGGCGGCCGCGCCGGCATCATCGAGACCACCTTCAAGGAAGAATGCGAAACCGACCTTTTCGGCGAGCAGGTCGTGCTCTGCGGCGGCCTGGTCGAGCTGATCCGCGCCGGCTTCGAGACGCTGGTGGAAGCCGGCTACGCCCCGGAGATGGCTTACTTCGAGTGCGTCCATGAGGTGAAGCTGATCGTCGACCTGATCTATGAAGGCGGCATCGCCAACATGAACTATTCCATCAGCAACACCGCCGAATATGGCGAATACGTCACCGGCCCGCGCATCATCACGGCCGAGACCAAGGCCGAGATGAAGCGGGTGCTGGACGACATCCAGAAGGGAAAGTTCGCCCGCGACTGGGTGCTGGAGAACAAGGCCGGCCAGGCCAGCTTCAAGGCCACCCGCGCCAAGGGCGACGCCCACCCGATCGAGGAAGTCGGCGGCAAGCTGCGCGCCATGATGCCCTGGATCGCCAAGAACAAGCTGGTCGATGTGGCCAAGAACTGAGTTTTGACGATTGCGAAAGGGCCGTCGCATCGTCACCGGTGCGGCGGCCTTTTTGCTTGGAGGAATTGAGCCATGACAACGCGCCCGCCTATTCCCGATCCGCCCTATCATGGCGGCTGCCTCTGCGGCCAGATCCGCTGGACGCTGACCGCGCGTCCGAAGGCGATCAATGCCTGCCATTGCACCGATTGCCACAAGCTGTCGGGCAACGGCCACCTGCTGATGCTGATCGCGCCCAGCGAAGCCTTCTCCTTCACCGGCGTCACCCACACGTTCCGCAAGACGGCGGATTCCGGCCGCCAGCTCGACATGCAGCGCTGCGCCAATTGCGGCACGCGCCTGTTCCACCACAACCTCGCCAACAACGCCCTGATCTTCATCGCCGCCGGCACGCTGGACGATCCGTCCTGGGCGGTCCCCACCTCGCATATCTGGGTGGAGCGGGCCTTGCCGACCGCGGTGTTTGAGGCTGATGCGGTGAAGGTCGAGGGCCAGCCCACTGACCGCGCCGCGCTGATGGACGCGTTCAACCGCCTCTATCCCGCGGGCTGACACAATAACTTCACACAAAGCTGCCCGCGAAACGGGCAGCGATTAACCCCCGGAAAACCTGGGCGCTTCTATCC
>CAZYGO010000442.1:0-2685 GCA_964647455.1 uncultured Rhizobium sp. | reverse complement strand
TGGCGTTCTGGAAATCGTGATAGTTGCGCGAGGTCCAGATCACGTCGACCGGCTCCGGCACCGCAAATTCGGTATAGCTGCCCGCGACCGGAGTGACGTTGGCGGCGACGGGCGGATTGGTCGGCAGGGTCGGGCGGCCCGAAACGGTGTAGACCTTGCCATTGTCGCCGACCGTCTTGGCCAGCACACGGGTGAAGTAACCGCCGCCTGGCGCCAGCTCGATGATCTTGTCACCCGGCTTGACGCCTGCGAAGTCGAGTGTCTCGGCAGGCTTGCGCAGCGCGTCAACGGCCTTGTCGTTGTCGGGACGGCTGGCGTCGGCGACCGCCGCCATGATGGCGGCCGAGGGGGCGGCGAAGGCGGGCCCGGCGAACAGCATCAGAGCGGCGAGCGCCGTTCCCATCATGGTCTTGTTCATGTGTTTCTCCCTGTTGTGCTTGTTGGCTTTAGGTTTGAACGCGACATAGGTTTTTTTGTGGCCTCAGGCATCCGCCGGCACGTCGACCGGCACGCCCGGTTCGACCTTGGAGGCATGGATAACCAGGGATGATTTCACGCTGGCGACATTCCTCTCCGCGGTGAGGCTGGCGATCAGGGCCTGGAAGGCGGACAGGTCCTGCGCCACGCACTTGAGCAGGAAATCCACCTCCCCCGACAGCATGTGGCACTCCCGCACCTCGGGTCGCCCCCGCATGCTTTCCTCGAAAGCCTTGAGGTCGGCATCCTTCTGGCCGGACAGGCCGACAAAGACGAAACCCGTCACTTCATAGCCCAGGGCCCTGGCGTCGAGGTCGGCGTGATAGCCGCGGATATAGCCGGCCTTCTCCAGCGCCCGCATGCGGCGCAGGCAGGGCGGCGCGGTGATCTGGGCCCGGCGCGAGAGCTCGACATTGGTGATGCGGCCGTCGGCCTGCAGCTCGGCCAGAATGCGGCGGTCGATGGCGTCGAGCTTGGGGTGGGACAAGGGAAGACTTCCCAAAGGGCTCGCGGTTATACGCCCGTCCGCGCAATCCGCGCAATAATATTTCGCAAAGCCGCCCCGATTTGGCGTTTATGCACCGCCCCGCTCGCCAGAGCGCTTGACCAAAGCGCGGCCAGTTCCGATATCAGTCATCCGATTTTCTCAGGGCAAGCCATGTCCACCCCGCAACACTCCAAAGTCATCATTCTGGGCAGCGGCCCCGCCGGCTGCACCGCGGCGATCTATGCCTCGCGCGCCATGCTGGCACCGACCCTGATTGCCGGCATCCAGCCCGGCGGCCAGCTCACCATCACCACCGAGGTGGAAAACTATCCCGGCTTCGCCGAAGTCATTCAGGGGCCCTGGCTGATGGACCAGATGCAGCGGCAGGCCGAGCATCTCGGCACCAGGTTCGTCTCCGACATGATCGCGGCGGTGGACCTGTCGCGCCGGCCCTTCACGCTGACCGGCGATGGCGGCGATGTCTATACCTGCGATACCCTGATCATCGCGACCGGCGCCTCGGCGAACTGGCTGGGGCTGCCGTCGGAAAGCAGGTTCCAGGGCTTCGGTGTCTCGGCCTGCGCCACCTGCGATGGTTTCTTCTACAAGGGCAAGAATGTCGCCGTGGTCGGCGGCGGCAATACCGCGGCGGAAGAGGCGCTGTTCCTCACCAACTTCGCCGACAAGGTGACGCTGATCCACCGCCGCGACACGCTGCGCTGCGACAAGACCAATCAGATGCGGCTGGCCGCGAACAAGAAGATCCAGGTGCTGTACGACAGCGAGATCGCCGAGGTGCTGGGCAGCGACAATCCCAAGAGCGTCACCGGGGCGCGCATCCGCAACACCGTTACCGGCTCGACCCACGATATCGCGGTGGACGGCGTCTTCATCGCCATCGGCCATTCGCCGGCCACCGGCCTGTTCAAGGGCCAGCTGGAGATGGACGAGAGCGGCTATATCAGGACCGCGCCCGACAGCACGCACACCAGCGTCGCCGGCGTCTTCGCCGCGGGCGACGTCAAGGACAAGATTTTCCGCCAGGCCGTGACCGCCGCCGGCATGGGCTGCATGGCGGCCCTGGAAGCCGAACGTTTCCTGGCCGCCGCGCATGGCGGAGAGTTGCCGTTGTCGGCTTAAAGGGGGCCGCACATGGACTGGGACAAGCTTCGCATCTTCCACGCCGTCGCTTCGGCCGGCAGCTTCACCCATGCCGGGCAGAGCCTCGGCCTGTCGCAATCGGCCGTCAGCCGCCAGATCAGCGCGCTGGAGGAGGAGATCGCCACGCCGCTGTTCCAGCGCCATGCCCGCGGCCTCACCCTGACCGACGAGGGCGAGTTGCTGTTCGGCGCGGTGCGCGAGGTGCTGGACAAGCTTGCTGCCGCCGAGGAGGCACTGAAGAACGTCCATGACAGCCCGCGCGGCACCCTGAAGGTGACCGCCAGCCACGGCATCGGCGCCTATTGGCTGCTGCCGCGGCTGTCGCAGTTCCTTGCCGACTATCCGGAAGTCGAGCTCCATCTGGTGATGGACGATCATGAACTCGATCTCGCCCAGCGCGAGGCCGACATCGCCATCCGGCTGCGCGCCCCGGTGCAGGCCGACCTGATCCAGCGCAAGCTGTTCACGGCGCATTACCATATCTATGCCTCCCAGGATTACATCGCCGAGCATGGCGCCCCCAAATCCGTCGAGGAGATCTGCCAGCATTCCATCGTGGT
>CAZYGO010000441.1:0-6533 GCA_964647455.1 uncultured Rhizobium sp. | reverse complement strand
TGGCAGGCTCATCGCCGCGCTCAAGGCCCTGTCCGACGCCAGCGGTCTGTCCTCTGACAGCCGCCAGAGCCAGTGCGACGTGGTGCTGGTCGCGGCGGCGCTTTCGGGCCTGGCGCTGTTCTCGCGTTCGGGGCGGCTGTCGGCTCTGGGCTTCAAGCCGGAAGAGATCCTGGCGCGGCTCGACACCCGCTTCGCGCGCTAGCGCCTAGGCTCCGCGGTAATACTGCACGACGCTCATCAGGCCGATGGCGATGAAGCCGATCCCCGCGATCAGCTTGAAGGGCACGCCCGCCAGATAGCGGCTCGCCACCGTCCCGAAAAAGGTGGCGATGGCTGCCGACAGCAGCAGCGCTCCGCCCGAGGCGGCGAACACCAGCAGTGGCGAGGCCTTGCGCTCCGATGCGAACATCATGGTGGCGAGCTGAGTCTTGTCGCCGAACTCGGCCAGGAACACGGCCGCAAACATCGCCACCACTTCGGTCATCCTGCCACCTTTGCCGGCGGCTATTTACCCGCCGCGTTGCGCACGGCGAAAGGCGCCGTCAGCCGGCCGCCGCCCTGGAAAGATAGGGTCACCGGCACGCTTGCGCCGGGCTTTAGCACGGGCTTCGGCTCCATGCACATCAGGTGATAGCCCGCTGGCGCAAAGCTGAGGCTGCCGCCGGCCGGGACATCGACGGAGCTCACCATGTCCATGCCCGCCATGCCGCCCTTGCTGTCCGACTTGTGCAGCATCAACATGCCGCAGGCCGGGCTTTCGGCGCCCGTCAGGGTCACCTTGGCCGTTCCCGTATTGCGCAGGGTGAAATAGCCGCCGGCCGGCAAGGTGCCGGGAAGCGCGCGGAACCAGGCATCGCGGACCGCCAGCCCCGCCGGCGCGGCGGGGGCCGTGGCCGCCGCCAGCGTCAGCACTGGCGCGGGCCGTTTCAAGGTCATGCCCGCCATCGGGGCCTCGTTCCAGTCTTCCTGGACGGCGCCGCACATCTGCATGGCGGGGAAGACCAGTTGCGTCCCGCTCGCCGGCAGCATCATCGCGACCGCGAAGGTGCCCTGCTTGCCGGCGGGCAGCGAGCCACCTTTCCAGGTGACGGCGCTGGTGCGGTTGCCTTCGCGCACGATGGCGATGTTCCAGCCGGGCGGCGCTTCCGGCGCGACCTGGCTCACTCCCACCGGCAGCGACACGGTCAGCGCCGTGGTCGGCTTGCCGTCACAGCCATGGCCGACGCGAAAGTGGGCAACATAGCGGCTGCCCGGCACGGCGTTGGGTTCGGCCAGGGTGACATGCGCCAGCGCGGGCGCCGCCAGGGAAGGAAGGCAGGAGAGGGATAGAAGGGCGGATCGCAGGGATCTGTGCATCGGATGAACCTCCTTGATGGGCTGGGATGTCAAATCAGGATGAAGAAAGAGAAAATTGCAGCCAACACCAGAACGCCGATGCCCGCTGCGTGGATAATGTTGCTGGGGCTCGGACGCATCGTCACAGCCTCCGCCGGCGCAGCGATTGCCGCAAGTCCAATCCTCGGGCGTGAAGCGCGTCCTCCAGCACCGCGATCGACGCCGGCCCCATCTGCGGCAGCGACCGCAGATCGCGCAGCGACCATTCCGCCACTTCGTCCAGCGTGGACAGGCCGGCGAGCCGCAGCGCGTTGCAGGCGCGCTGCGGCAGGCCAATCTCCATCAGCGCCGGACGGGGGACGGCGGGCGCGGAGGCTCCCGGCGCCGGATATTCCATCCTACCGCGCATAGTGAAGCTCCATCAGGAAGGTGCGCTGCGGGAACGGGTGGAAAAGGAAGTATTTGTCGTTGTTGAGGTTATCCACCCCCAGGGACACGGTCCAGTTTTGGTTCAGCCGGTACTGGGTGCGGGCATCTATCACGAAATAGCCGTCAAACCCCTGATAGGTGTGGGAGTTGGGATCGGAATTGTCGATGGTGCCGAAGCTGCGGTCGCTGTAACGCGCCCCCAGGGTGAAGGACCAGTCGTCATTGGGCCGGTAGGTCGCCACCGCATTGGCCCGCCATTTCGGCAGTTGCGGCACGAACTTGTTGACGGCCGCGGGAAAGATGGCATCCGCCACGGTGCGGCCGTCGGCATAGGTGATGCTGCCCGCCAGCTCCAGCCCGGGGATGATCACGTCATACTGGTCGGCCACCAGCTCGAAGCCGCGCACCCGCACCCGGTCCACATTCTGGACATAGGAGTAGAGCGTGGTGGAGCCCGTCACCAACGGCGCCGATTGCGACAAAAGGGCATTGACGATGTCCTGCTGGTAGAGCGAAAGCCTCACCAGGCCGTCGCCGGTCTTGTACTCCGCCGCCAGCTCATAGTCGTTGGAGTGCTCGGGCTTGAGATTGGGATTGGGCACCGAAAGCGTCGCGCCGGTGGTGACCGACTGGTAGAGCTCCGTCACGGTTGGCATGCGGAAGGCCTGGCCATAGGAGAAGGTCAGCCGCCAGGGATCGCTCACCTGCCAGGAGATCGTCGCCTTGGGCGAAAAGCTGCTGGCCGCGATCCGGGGCTGGCTGACATTCAGCGCCGGAGACGCCGAATAGTTCAGGCCGTCATAGGCGCGCCAGTCTTCGTAACGTCCGCCGATCGCTGCCTTGATGTCGGGCGTGATGGTCCAGATGTCCTGCGCCCAGATCGCATTGGTGGCGGTGCGGCCACGGGCCGAATTCACCACGCTTCCCAGGCTGCCGGTGATCCAGTCGGTCAGGTTGTTGCGACGCTGGTTGTAGGTCTCCATGTCGCGGTGCAGGCCGAAGGACAGTTCATGGCCGTCCCAGCCGCGCCACACGGCATCGGCATCATAGGTGCTCCAGCCGGTGCCGTTGAGGCGGTTCACCGTGCCGGCCCCGGTGGTGAAGGCGCCGGGCAGCGCGGCGGTGGCCACCCGCTGCTTGTCATTGAGATAGTCGAACCGGCTGACGATCAGTTCCCAGGCAAATTCGTCGCCGGGATCCGATGCCAGCTTCACGCCCTGCGCCAGCTGGCTCTGCTGGGTGTTGTAGACATTGTTGGAGAAGGTGCTGGCACCGATATTGTAGTTGTAGCCGTTGATGTTGCTGTTGCCGCTATAGACGACGCCGCCCGATGCATTGCGCAGATAGCTTTCAATCCCGGAATCGTCATCCTGGTGGAAAAGGCTGGCGGTATAGGAAAGGCTGGCGCCGCCGAAATCATAGGCCAGCTTCAGCGTGTCGGTGTCCTGCACCTGGTGCTCGATGCCGGTGGCACCGATCACGGCGATGGCCGCGCCGGTACGGTTCCTGTCGTCAAAGGCCCCGGTCAGTACCGTGCCTGCCGTGCTGGTGGAAGCTGGCCGCGTCAGCGTCGCATAGCCCAGCGGGTGGGCATTGGAGTCGAGATGGTTGGCCGACAGCCGCCAGGAAGAGGCGCCATGGCGGTCGCCGATGCCCGCCGCCAGCTGCCAGGTGCCGGCCGTGGTGTCGGTGCCGTACTGGCTGAAGCTTTCCACCGCGCCGGTGGCATCGGCATAAAGCTCGAAATCCTCCGGCATGCGGGTGACGATGTTCAGCGTCACGCCCATCGAGTTGCCGGCATAGCGGGCCGAGAAGGGCCCATAGAGCACGTCGATGCGGCTGATATCGTGCGGCGCGGCGACGCCGAAATGGGGCGAAGCGCTGGTGTTGTTGTTGCCGATGGGCGAACTCACCAGGATGCCATCCACGAAGATCAGGTTGCGGGCCGAGGCACCGACGCCGGAGGTGCGGGTGGCGACCGGGTCCTGGGTGTCGCCATAATGGCGTTTGCGCACCAGGAGCGAGGGCGCGTATTTCAGCATGTCCTCGGTGTTGACGGTGTTGACCTGTTCCTGGGCCTTGGTGGCGGTGACGCTGAGATCGGCGCTGGCCGGATTGGCGGGATCGGCGGGTCGGCTGCCGTTGACGATGACATATTCGGGCGCCAGCGAGCCGCCCAGCGGCTGGGCCAGGGCGCAGGCGGGAAGAAGAACGGCAAGCGAAGCGCCCGCGAACAGGCGCGTAGAAAGCGAAGACATGGGATTCCCCTGAATGAAGACGAACGGATGCGCGCCGCAGGGCGCGCATTCTCAATGTTGGCGTTCAGGCGGAATGGGGTGGGGCGCGGGGTGATTGCGGCGTGAAGCCGGCGGCGTGCCGAAGGGCGGCGGGGGCCGCTACGGTCTGGATCGGCGCCGGCTGCAGCAGCGGCGCGGCGAGAGCGAAAGCCTGCGGCGGCGCCATGGCATGCGCGGCGGCAAAGGCGCAGGGTTGCTGATGCTGGCGGCCGCCATCGTCCTTGCCCGGCGTGCCGTGCTGGATCTGACCGTCGGCGGTGCAGATGATGAACGCCGCCTGGCCCAGGGCGGGCGCGCCGGGCATCCAGCCCAACGGCACCAGGGCGCGCAGCAGCAGCGCGGCCAGCAGCAGGTGGCGGGCAAGGGCCTTCATGGCGGCTTTGTCCGCCCGCGGCACTTTCACGGCAAGCGGCTTCGGTGTCGCACTAGCGGCCATAGCCCTGCTGCCAGTGCTCCAGCGCCGGCCAGGATACCGCGAAATTGATGATGTTGAGGATCAGCCCGTCGCGGATCACCCAGGCCGCCAGCCCTTCCAGCACCACCGCCAGCACCAGCGTCACCCACCAGGGCAGGCGCGCGGCAAGAAAGAAGCCCAGCATCATCATCACGGTGTCGGAGAGCGAATTGATCACGCTGTCGCCGCGATAAAGTGCCGCGAGCGCCTGCAGGCGATAGACCGCGATGACATGGGGCGTGTTCTCGGCGATTTCCCAGGCGGCCTCGCCGGCGACCGCCAGCAGCAGCCGCACGCGCACCGGCAGGCGCGGCGCCACCAGTTGCAGCACGCCATAGAAGAGGAAGCCGTGCACGATATGGGAGAAGCTGTACCAGTCCGCCAGCTGCTGCGAATTGTCGGGGCCGAGCGGGTTGTTGGCCCAGAGGCGGAAGCCGATGGCGGCGATCCAGGGCTGGCCCATCAGCGCAAGGGTGGCGGCCTGGACGGCCAGCAGAAGCAGCGCCAGGAGAATGGCGGCGCGGGTGGAAATCTGCGTGCTCATGCGCCTCCCGTTCCCTGAGCCCCGATCAGCCCGGGGGATGGCTGGGGCGGGAGGGATCGAACCTCCGCATGCCGGAATCAAAATCCGGTGCCTTACCGCTTGGCGACGCCCCAATCATGGGTGGTCATACCGGCATCGGCACCGGGATTCAACGCGCCCGCCCTTGGGCGGCACGGGCAGAAAGGCGCGGATTTCCGGGAAATCGGGCTCTGTTGCGGGCCGGGGGGCGCATCGCTATAAGGGCCGCCCGCGCGGGGGGCCGCACCCTTCGCGAAGCCGGCATCGGAGAGTAGCTCAGCCTGGTAGAGCACTACGTTCGGGACGTAGGGGCCGGAGGTTCGAATCCTCTCTCTCCGACCATGCCGCTCACATTCGGACAATATTCGACGTGATACCGCCTGGTGCTAATGCACCGCGCGCGTCAGGCGGCGCACCTTGATCTCCTTCAGCGCGCCGGCGACGCGCTGCCAGGCCTGTTCGCCCCGCGGGCTGCCCTGCACCAGGCGGGCATGGTTCAGCGCGGCGCGATGAGCCTGGGCGGCGCCGCCGAAAAAGGCGGTCATCAGCCAGGCCGTGTGCCAGACCTCGGCATCGCTCATGGCAGGGGCGGGCGCGGGAAGCTCCATCTCAGACCGCCTCCGCCGGCTGGCGCAGCGATTCGAAGGCGCGCCGGTGCCGCTCGCGGATCAAAAGCGCCTTCACGGTGGCGCGTTGCAGCCCGTATTTGTCCGCCAGTTCTTCCAGGCTCGTGCCGTTTTCGCGTTCGCGCAGGATTTCGCGGTTGCGGGCCGCGTGCTGCCCCAGGCTTCTGGCGCGCGGCACGATGGCTTGCGGCTCATCCGAACGGAAAACCTTCAGGCGCATGTGTGCAGCCGTCATGATCGCTCCAGTGGTGCGGGGCGAAGCGCCCCCGCTCCACCACACGACACAACAGTCGAAGACGGCGCGGCCTTGGACAATCGGTGGACAGTCTAATTCTGCTGTAGGGCGGAACCCTACAGAAGCACAGAAAAAGCCAATGTTTACAGGGCCTATCCACTATTCTGCTGGTCGTGCCAGCGCACCGCCTCGCGCAGGAGTTCAGTGGCGCTGCCGATCTGCAATTTCTGCTTTATGCGCGCGCAATAGGCCTGGACCGTCTTGACGCTGACGTTGAGCGAGCCGGCGATGTCGCGCGTCGGCATGCCCTGGCCGATCATGCCGAAGACTTGCAGCTCGCGGTCGCTGAGATTTTCCAGCGGCGTCTCGGTGAGGCGCGCGCCGACAAAGCGTTCGGCAAAATGACTGGCGGCCTGCTCGCTGAGGAACAGCTTGCCCTCGCGCACCTCGCGGATGGCGGCGACGATGCGCTTGCTGGATTCGCGCTTCATGACATAGCCGCGGGCGCCGGCGCGAATGCAGCGTTCCGCATAGAGCTTCTCGTCATGCATCGACAGAACCACCACCTGCAGCGCCGGGGCCTTGGCCCTGAGAT
>CAZYGO010000440.1:0-4860 GCA_964647455.1 uncultured Rhizobium sp. | reverse complement strand
CATTTCCATCTGGGCGACGCCACGGTGATGTCGAGCGACGCCACCGGCCTGGAAAACCGCAATGTCTGGAACGCGCTCACCCGCAAGGGCCTGATCCGCTCGGAATGGCCGCACCAGATTGCGCTCACCGCCGAGGGCGTCGCCTACGAGACTGGTCTGGCCGGCGAGATCCTTCACCAGGGCGGGCATCATTGATGTCCCCGAAGAAGCGCCGCCGCCTCTATCTTGCCCTCGCCCTGCTGGTGGCGGCGGGCGGCGCGACCTGGCTGGTGCTGGCGGCGCTCAAGGACAATGTGATGTATTTCCGCAGTCCCAGCGACCTGGCGGCGCTGCATGTGCAGCCGGGCGTCGCCTTCCGCATCGGCGGCCTGGTGGCCGAGCACAGCGTCACCCATGGCAGCGGCGCCGAAGTGCGCTTTGTCGTCACCGACAAGAAGGCCAGCGTGCCGGTGGTCTTCAATGGCGTGCTGCCGGCCCTGTTCCGCGAAGGCCAGGGCGTGATCGCCACCGGCGCGCTCGACGACCATGGCGCCTTCCAGGCCAGCGAAGTGCTGGCCAAGCATGACGAGAAATACATGCCGCCCGAAGTGGTGCAGGCGCTGAAGAAAAGCGGCGAGTGGCAGAAGGGCGGCGGCTCATGATCGGGGAACTGGGCCAGTTGTCGCTCTGTTTCGCGCTGGCGCTGTCGCTGGTGCTGGCCAATGCCGGCCTGCTCGGCGCCCGGGCGGGAGGCGGCACCGCCCGGCGCATCGCCGGCGGCGCGGCCATGGGGATGACGGTCTTCATCCTGCTGGCCTTCGGGGCGCTGACCTACGCCTTCCTCACCTCGGATTTCTCGCTGCGCGCGGTCGCCGACTATTCCAGCACCACCCAGCCCTTGCCCTACAAGATCGCCGCCGTCTGGTCGAACCATGAAGGCTCGATGCTGCTATGGATGCTGGTAATGGCGCTCTATACCGGCGCCATCGCGCTGGCCGGGCGGGGCGGGGCACGCATCACCAGCGCCGCGCTGGGCGTGATGGGCCTGCTGGCCGCCGCTTTCCTGCTCTTCATCCTTTTCACCTCCAGCCCTTTCCTCAGGATCGACCCGGCCCCGTTCGAAGGCGGCGGGCTCAATCCGCTGCTGCAGGATCCGGGGGCGGCGATGCATCCGCCGATGCTCTATTTCGGCTATGTCGGCCTCTCGGCCTCCTTTGCCTATGCCGCCGCCGCGCTGATGGTGGGGGGGGCGGAAAGCGAAAGCTGGGCGCGCGCGGCGCGGCCCTTCATGCTGGTGGCCTGGATGGCGCTGACCTGCGGCATCGCGCTGGGCAGCTGGTGGGCCTATTAAACGCTGGGCTGGGGCGGCTTCTGGTTCTGGGACGCGGTGGAGAATGCCTCGCTTATGCCCTGGCTGGTCGCCACCGCCCTGCTGCATTCGGCGCTGGCGACCGAGACGCGCGGCGCCTTCCGCACCTGGACGCTGCTTCTGGCGATCGCCGGCTTCTCCATGAGCCTGATCGGCACCTTCCTGGTGCGCTCCGGCGTCATCACCTCGGTGCATTCCTTCGCCTCAGACCCCACCCGCGGCTTCTTCATCCTGGTGCTGATCGCGCTGGCGGTGGGCGGAGCGCTGGCGCTGTTCGCCTGGCGGGCGCCCAAGCTGCAGAAAGGCGTCGCCTTCGAGCCGGTGAGCCGCGAGACCGCGCTGCTGCTCAACAATGTCTTCCTCATCGCCTCCTGCGCCACGGTCTTTGTCGGCACGCTCTATCCGCTGGCGCTCGATGCGCTGACCGGCCAGAAGATCACGGTCGGCCCGCCCTTCTTCGCGCTCACCTTCGCGCCGATCTTCTTCGCCCTTCTGGCGCTGGTGCCGCTGGGACCCAGGCTGGCCTGGCGCAAGGGGAACCTCAAGGAAGCGATCAAGCCGCTCTATCCCGCGCTGGGCGTGGCGGGGCTGGCGGTCATCGCCGTGCTGGCGATCGTCACGCCGCGCAGCCTTGCCGGCGCCGGCGCCTGCGCCATGGCGGCCTGGCTGATCGTCACCAGCCTGATCGAGATTCGCCGGCGGCGCGGCGCGCGCCTTGCCGTCTTCGCCGCGGCCATCGCCCATGCCGGGCTTGGTGTTTCGCTGCTCGGCATCGCCGGCACCACCGCCTGGCGCAGCGAGGCATTGACGGTGCTGGGCCCGGGCCAGAGCGTGACGGTGGGCCCCTATACGCTGCGGCTTGACGGCGTGACGGCGGTGGAAGGCCCGAACTTCCGCAGCAACCGCGCCACCATCGCGCTGATGGACGGCAACGCGGTGAAGGCGGTGATGCATCCGGAGCAGCGCTTCTATCCCGCCGCCGGCCAGGATCTCAGCGTCACCGCCATCCGCACCACGGGCCTGCGCGATCTCTATTTGGCGCTGGGCGATGATCGCGGCCAGGGCCGCTGGACCCTGCGCGCCATCGTTTCGCCGCTGGCGCCGCTGATCTGGCTGGGCGGCCTGGTGATGGCGCTGGGCGGGGCGCTCAGCCTGGCGGGACGGCTGCGCGCCCGCGCGCCCGAGCCCAGGCCCGCGCCGGCCACGGCGATGGCGGCCGAATGAAACGCCTGCTCCTGGCGCTGCTGCTGACGGCGAATGCCGCCTTCGCGGCGGTGCCTGAAACCTTCTCCGATCCGGCGATGGAGGCGCGCGCGCGCCATCTGCAGCAGCAGCTGCGCTGCCTGGTCTGCCAGGGCCAGAGCATCGACGAATCCGACGCCGCCCTGGCGGGGGACCTGCGCCAGCGGGTGCGCGAACTGATGGCCGAAGGCCGCAGCGACCAGGAGATCCGCGACTATCTCAAGGCGCGCTATGGCGACTTCATCCTGATGAAACCGCCGGTGGAGCCCGCCACCTGGCTGCTCTGGCTGGCGCCGTTCCTGGTGCTGGGGGCGGCCGGCGGGGTGGCCTGGATGGCGGTTTCCCGCGCCCGGAAAACCGTGGAATCCGGGGATCCGGCCGATTCGGCAAAGATTGCTGATTTTTAATCATTCGGATATGGTTTGGAAATGCCAGCGCGCTATCTAATGCGGGCTGGGGACCAATTCGTGCCCGCGAGGAGCCAAGATGCCGACCGATAACACCTCACCCGTCCTGAAATTCGCCCGCCGCCACCGCCATGGCCTGATGATGAGCGCCGCCGCCGCCCTTGTGGTGGTGAGCATGGGCGCCTTCGCTCTTCTGCCCCCGGTGCAGGCGATCAAGACCGCCGCCACCGACAACATCCAGCTGGCGCAGAACAACGCCCGCACCCCGCGCCTGACCGAGGCCTCGGCGCCCTTCAGCTTCGCCGACCTGGTGGAGCGCGTCAGCCCGGCCGTCGTCACCATCACCTCGGAGAGCATGACCACCGAGCGTGACGAGGACGAGATCCCGGCCCCGTTCCGCGACTTCTTCAACCAGTTCGGCCAGGGCCAGGGCCGCGGCCCGGTGCAGCCGCGCAAGGCGGTCGCCGCCGGATCGGGCTTCATCATCGACCGGACCGGCTACATCGTCACCAACAATCACGTCATCGACCATTCCAGCAAGATCACGGTCCAGCTTCCCGACAAGCGCAAATTCACCGCCAAGCTGATCGGCACCGATCCCGCCACCGACGTGGCGCTGCTGAAGATCGATAGCAGCGCGCCGCTGCCGACGGTGGAGTTCGGCAATGACCGCGCCCTGCGCGTCGGCGACTGGGTGGTGGCCGTGGGCAACCCCTTCGGCCTCTCCAACTCGGTGACCGCGGGCATCGTCTCTTCGCTGGGCCGCGACCTCAATCGCCGGGAAGGCGGCAGCACCAGCCAGTATAATGACTTCATCCAGATCGACGCCCCGATCAACCAGGGCAATTCCGGCGGGCCGACCTTCGACCTGCATGGCCAGGTGGTCGGCATGAACTCGATGATCTATTCGCCTTCCGGCGGCAGCGTCGGCATCGGCTTCGCCATTCCCGCCAGCGTCATCCATGACGTGGTGGCGCAGCTGAAGGATCACGGCCGCGTCAATCGCGGCTATCTCGGCGTCTCGATCCAGCCGGTGACGCCGGAAGTGGCCGGCGCCCTGGGCCTGAAGGAAGGCGCCAAGGGCGCGCTGGTCGCCTCGGTCGTGCCGGACGGTCCCGCCGCCAAGGCCGGCTTCCAGCAGGGCGACATCATCACCGCCATCAACGGCCAGCAGGTCGAGGACCATACCGACCTCACCCGCAAGGTCGCGCTGGTCGCCAGCGGCCAGGCCGCCACCTTCAACGTCAACCGCGAAGGCAAGGCGCTGCAGCTGCGCGCCACCATCGCGGCGCGCCCGGACGAAGACAAGCTGGCCTCGAACGACAATGGCGCCAACCCGCGCCAGGAAAGCCTCGGCGCCGGTCCCCAGGCCAGCGCCATGGGCCTGTCGCTGGGGGCGCTGACACCGCAGGCGCGCCGCGCCCGCCGTCTCGACGACAATGTCACCGGCGTGCTCATCACCAAGGTCGATCCCAGCAGCGATGCCGCCGACCAGGGTCTGGAAGCCGGGGACGTGGTGCTGAAGGTCGGCACCCGCAATGTCGCCACCCCGGCCGATGTCCAGGCCGGCGTCGCCGATGCCAAGCGGGCCGGTCGCAAGAGCGTGCTGCTTCTGGTGGCGCGGGCGCAGGGCCAGACCGGCTTCGTCGCGGTGGATATCGGTACGTAATCTTTCCCGGCGGCGGGGCTTTCCCGCCGCCGTCCCCGCCCGGCGGCAGTCCTGCCCCCCAAGCTGCCGCCGGCGCGGGATTTCCATATTTCAAAGGACGGGAGATTTGACGCATGCGCATCCTGGTGGTGGAAGACGATCTCGAGGCGCAACGGTATCTGGTGCAGGGCCTGAAGGAATCGGGTCATGTGGTG
>CAZYGO010000439.1:0-4928 GCA_964647455.1 uncultured Rhizobium sp. | reverse complement strand
GAGCGCGAGCAGCGCGCGGTGGAGCAGGCCGCCGCCGCCCATCGCCTGACGCGGCGCACCCGCATCGCCGCCGCCATTCTCTCGGTGCTGCTGGCGGTGGCGGTGGGCGCGGGCATCTTCGCCACCATCCAGCGCAGCCAGGCGGTGCGCCAGCGCAACGCGGCGCTGGTCTCGCAGTCGCATTTCCTCGCCGATGCCGCTTCCGCCGCCGTTGAAGGCGGCGACGCCCGGCTGGGCCGCCTGCTGGCGCTGACGGCGTTGCCGCGCAATCTGGCCGATCCGGATCGTCCCTATGTCCCGGCGGCGGAGGCGGCGCTGGCGCAAAGCTGGCCCGATGACCGGCTGATCGCCATCGAGCCGCCGCCGCCCCCCGCCAAGCCGGCGCCGGCGAAACCGAACGCGCCGTCCGGCCCTTTCGCCAGGCATGCGCAACTGCTGCTGGGCGTGCTGCCACGCCTCAGCACCATCAGCTTCGGCTTCACCGGCCGGGGCGATCGCATGCTGCTGTCGGGTGAAGGCCATGCCCGTGTCTATGACATCGACAACAAGGTGCTGCTCGATGCGCCGCATGGCGCCGACAAGGGCGCGGCGGTGCTGAACGAGGACGGCACCCTGCTGGCCCAGGGCGAAGGCAGCGGCGTGCGGCTGTGGGACGTGGATGCGAAGACCAGCCGCCTGCTGCCCGCCCTGTCCGCCAGCGATGACGCGGTGCTGAAACTGGCCTTCGCGCCCGACGGCAGGACGCTGACGGTGGGCGGCAGCAAGGGCGGCGTGGCGATCCTGGCGCTGCCGGCCGGCATGCCCATGGGACAGGAGCCGGGCGTCAGCGGCCAGACCTATGACATCCGCGTGTCCGCCGACAGTCATCATGTGGTCGTGACCGGCGCGGACGGCCGCGCCATTCTCTACGACCTGGCGACCGGCAAGCCGGTGGGCCTTCTGGGCGAGGCGGCCCAGGCGCAAGGCGACCTCAACGCCCGCAGCCTGCGCCAGGGGCTGGGTTTCCTGCCGAAATTCAGTCCCGATGGCAGCCTGGTGGTGACGGCGACCGGCGATACCCGCGTGCAATTGTGGGATGCCGCGACGGCAAGACCGGTGGGCGCGGCCATGGCCCATGCGGGCGCGGTTTCATCGTTCGATTTCCAGGCGGACCGGCTGGAAGTGAGCCTGCTGGACGGCCGCAAATATGTCTGGGCGACGCACGCCCCCGGCGAGGCCAGGCGCATCTGGGCCCATGCCGATGCCATTGCCCTGTCGCCGGACGGCGGCGAGATCCTCATTACCGACGCCAGCGGACTTTATGTCGTCAACGCCGCCGGCCGGCGGGAGCGCAGCCTGCTCGCCCGGCCCGGCCTCTCCGGCGGCGCGCTCAGTCCCGACGGCAGGACGGCGGTGGTGACGGCGAACGGGACGGACGTGATCCTCATTCCCTTTGCCGGCGGAAGTCCGCGCACCGTCTATCGCGCCACGGCCAGCGACAAGATCGGCTTCGCCGACTTCACGTCCAACTCCGGGCGCCTGGTGGTGCAGCTGCAGAGCTATGCCGCCCTGCTGCTCGATCCGGCCACGGGACGCACCATCGGCACGCTGGGCGACAGCAAGCAGGAGACGCTGGGCTTCATCGCCCATTCCGACGACATGGTGGCGGCCTGGGCGGACGGGCGCACGCTGCTCTACAAGCCCGACGGCAGCACCCAGGCGATCGACACGCCCAGGGGCGCAAGCAACCTCAACATCACGCGCATGGTCGGCAATGGCGATGCGGGCCTGCTGGCCTCGGTCAGCCGCACCGGCAGCGCCATGTTCTTCTGGGACATGAAGACCGGCAAGGTGGTGGGGCGCGCCGACGACCGGCAAAGCCTGGGGGCCTTTGCCGCCGCCTTCAATCCCGGCCCGGGCGGCTGGATCGCCCGCGGCAGTTCCAACCAGAACATCCTGGTCTGGGCCTGGCCGGCGGCGGGCATGCCCGACATTGTCGGCGCGCCGCTGAAGCGGCTGCTGGGCCATACCGGCGTCATCCGGCGCATGCGGGTGACGGCGCAGGGCCGCCTGATGACCGAAGCCGACGACCATGCCGCGATCCTGTGGGATCCGCTGCACGGCCACGCCATCGCCCGCTATGACGGCGTGATGGATTCGCGCCTCAGCGCCGACGGCCAGCGCTTCGTCTTCATCGGCGCCGACGGCGCGGTCCGCATCGCCCGGCTGCCGCCCACTGGCCAGGCCCTGATCGACGCGGCGCGCAAGCGCTATGGCGCGCTCAGCGCCGACGAACGCGACCGCTATTTCCTGTCGGAGGAAATCAATAGGCGCTGAAGTCGCGCGCCTTGATCAGCACGCGCCAGTCGGAGACCTCGGCCAGCATCGCCTCCACCGCCTCGCGCGCCACCCGCTCGACCTGGCCGGGCAGGCCGCCGTCGCGCGCCAGCCGGGCCTCGAGCTGGCCGAGCTGGCGCACCATCGCCTCATAGCGTTGCGAGAGGCGGAAATATTCGCGCTGGGCGCGAAAGCCCGAAATGGCCGGCCAGATCATGCCGAAGACGCTCGACGCCGCCGCCAGCAGGAACAAGAGGCTGAGCAGGGCGGTGATGGCGCCGTCCCGCCCTGCCGCGCCATGCAGGGCCGCGTTGACATCCTTCACGCCGGTGAATTTGAGGACGCTGCCCAGGATGCCCAGGCCCCAGGCGGCGAAATAGGCGATCATGGTGGCGAACTGCAGGCGCCTGGCCACCAGCTGGGCATCGGCGCCGCGGGCGGCATAGAAGCCGGCCTGGTCGGCAAGCTGCGCCGCCACCAGCTGGCGCATGCGGGCGAGGAAGGCCCCGTCGCGCCGCGCCGCCACCAGGCCCAGCCGGCGCAGCGTGAAGCGCAGGTACCAGTTCACCCAGTCGGAATTGGCGGCGGCCTGGTAGGGCGGCAGGCGCGGCAGGGTGCTGGTGGAGCCGAACATCGCCATCAACGGGGCATAGCGCAGATGCTCGGCCATGAAGCGATAGTCGAGGAAGCGGCGGTGCCAGCCATTGTGCTTGTCGTTGAAGCCGATCAGGAAGGTGATGCCGCTGACCAGCAGGGCCACCAGGCTGAGCGGCGCCGCCCAGGACGCCTGCACATACAGCAGCACCAGCGCGGCGAAGGCGGATGGAAACACCGCCAGCCATTTCAGCGAGATCGAGGCGCGGTAGAGCGTGGCATAGCGCACCGCCAGGAGGTCGGCGGCTTCCAGCGCCGGCGCCAGCATCGCTTCGGCCAGCGCGAAAGGGCGGTCGGCGGATTGCGCGCCGGCCACGGGCGGCTGCGGCACGGGCGGGCGTTGCGTCTGCGGCCGGCGGAACGCCAGCAAGGGCCGCTCCACGCGCGACAGCATCCGCGCCAGCGCCGGCACCTTGCGCTCGGTCTCCCTGTAATAGGTCGCCAGCGCGTCACACCCGCTCCCGCCCGGCGGCGCCAGCAAGCCCGTTACGATGGCGGCAATGCTGTCGGCGCCCGTGGCCAGAACCCGCACGGCATGGGGCGCCGCGGACTCCACCACGATGACGGGAATGTCGGTGGCGCGGGCCTCGCGCACCACTTCGGCGGTGCCGCCCGGTCCGCGCTCCAGATTGCCGTCCCATACGGCGACGAGGATGTCGTTCTGTTCCAGGGTCAGGCGGCCAACGGCGCGATAGGCGTCGGTGCGGCCGGCAATGCCGTCCAGTTCGTGCACGATGGCGGCCTTGGCCAGACCGGCTTCGTAATCGGCTTTCTCCGCCTCGCCTTCAAAGTCGCCACGATAGGTTTCGCGCGCGAAGGGCAGCGGCGAGAGCAGCGGCCAGCCCGCCGCCAGCACCGCCTGCGCCATCAAGCGGTCGGCGCCGACGGCCAGGGCGGACAGGCCGCGCAGTTCCAGCCGGGCCAGCGCCTCGGCGGGCGGCAGGCCAGGCCAGCCCCCGGCCAGGGCGGCGCGGGCGGCGCTTTCGATGGCGCCCAGCACTTCGCTTAGCCGCGCCTGCAACACGGCGGGGTCGGCGTCCGGCAGGATGCGGTGGCCGCTGAAACCGACCTGCAGCACCGGCAGCGCCTTGGGCGGGGCGCTCATGGTAGCCTCAGGACCGCCGCGCCCAGCGGCGCGGCATCGGCTTCGCTAACTGCCGTGTAGAGCAGGGCGAGATTGCGGGTGGCGACGTGGCGGGCGAGCACATTGGCGACATCCTGGCGCGCTTCGGCATGCAGGCCGTCGAACAGGTTGTCGCACAGCAACAGCGGCGGATCGGTGACGGTGGCGCGCGCCAGCAGGGCCCGCCGCACCAGCCCGGTGGAAAGTTCGTGCGGCATCGCCGCGCGCCAGGGATAGAGATCGAAATAGGCGAGGGCGAATGACAGACTGGTGGCCAGCCGCTCGCCGCCTTCGCCACGCGCCAGCAGGGGGTAGACGATGTTCTCCGCCAGGGTAAAGCGCGAGATCAGGCCGGCGCTGTCGAGCGCCACGCCCATGTGGCGGCGCTGCGCCCGCCACTGGCGTTCGGAGGCGCGCGCCATGTCCACCCCGTCATGGACGATGCGTCCTTCCGAAGGCCGCTCCAGCCCGCAGAGCAGCCGCAGCAACAGGCTCTTGCCGCTGCCGCTGTCGCCCACCACGCACAGGGCGCTGCCGCGCGCCAGGGAAAATCCGATGCCGTCCAGCTCGCGCGCGCGCGTCGAGACGAAGGCCAGGCCGTGAACCTCCAGCGCCGCGCTCATGCGTTGATCCCGGAAAACACCGCCTCGGCGGCGAAGATCAGGATCAGCGACCAGACGAAGGTGCGCCCGGCGGAATCCTCGATCACATCGCCGCTGCCGGCGCCGCGGCTGCCCTGATAGGCCGCCGCCAGGAACGCCAGCAGGCCGAAGATCTCGGCGCGGATGAGGCCATAGATCACGTCGCCGTGCAGGGCGTTCACCACCAGGTCGCG
>CAZYGO010000438.1:0-3745 GCA_964647455.1 uncultured Rhizobium sp. | reverse complement strand
GCCCACAAAAAGCTGGCCTGGCGCGATCTGCAGGCGATCGCAACCAGGATGGAAGAAATCGGGTTGCCGCGAGTCCCGATGCGCGCTAACTAATGGCAATCGAAAGATTTTCAGGCACGGGGCGTTAAGATTTTCGCGCGGTTTTCATTAACGTTTGGCCTGGTGCTGGCGCTCGCGGGAACCGCGCTGGCGCAGGAACCCTCCATCACGCCCCAGGTGCTGAGCACCAAGGACGCCGCGCTTTATCGCGACATCTTCGCCGCGCAGCGCGCCGGCCAGTTCACCAAGGCCAAGGCCCTGATGGCCAGGACCGGGGACGACACGCTGGCCGGTTACGTCGAAGCCGATCGCCTGCTCTCGCCCAAGTCCAAGCGCGCCACGGCGGCGGAACTTGTCGCCTGGCTGAAGGATTACCGCGACCTGCCGGTGGCGGAAAAAATCTATCGGCTGGCGGTGCAGCGCGCCACCACGACGGTGAAGAAGGGCAAGAAGCGCATCAAGGTCGCGGTGGTGACCAACATTCCGGCGCCATCGGGCGTGGGCACCCGCAGCGGCGGCTATGAAGACGCGGAGCTGCCGGAGCCGACACCGCGCGGCGATGCCGCCCGCGCCGTGCTGGCGGGCGTGCTGGCCGACATCAAGGCCGGCGATCCCGATGCCGCCAGCGCCCGGCTGGAAAGCGTGAAGGCCAGTGCCACGCCCACCGACATCGCCATCCTGTCCCACCGTATCGCCGCCTCCTATCTTGCCGAAGGCCGCAATGCCGAGGCCCATGCCCTGGCCTCCTCGGTTTCCGATCCGTCGGTGCCGCAGCTTTTGTGGGATGCGGGCTTCTCGGCCTACCGGCTGGGCCAGTGGGACACCGCCGTCCGATTCCTGGAAACCCTGGCGCAGAATGCCGCCGCCCAGAACACGCTGCGGGCCCAGGGCGCCTATTGGGCCGCGCGCGCCCATATGCAAAGCGGCGATCCCGCCCGGGTGGTGACGCTGCTGTCCTTCGCGGCGAAACAGAATCCGAGCTTCTACGGCATCATCGCAGAAAGCATGCTGGGCATCGACAGCAAGACCGGTTTTGTCGATGCGGTGCTCAGCGCCGCCGATTTCAACGACCTCATGCGCGCGCCCAGCGCCAAGCGGGCGGTCGCCCTTTGGCAGGTGGGTTTGAAGGATTATGTTGGCCCCGAGCTCAACCGCGCCTTCGTCAACAATGACGAGCGGCTCGATCCGGCCATGGCCGCCCTCGCCCATGCACTGGGCGTGCCCAATGTCGAGCTGCGCGCCAGCGAGAAAAGCGCCGCGCGCGGGATTTATCTCACCGGCCTCTTTCCCCTGCCGGACTACGCGCCCGAAGGCGGCTACAAGATCGACAATTCGCTGGTGCTGGCTTTCGCCCGCATCGAGAGCCGCTTCCAGACCGCGGCGACCTCGCCGGTGGGGGCGCGCGGCCTGATGCAGGTGATGCCGGCGACCGCCAGGAAGCTGGGCGTATCGAAGCCCGACACGCTCTACGATCCGGGCGTGGCGCTGTCGGTGGGCCAGAAATACATCGCCCAGCTGCTCGACCGGCTGGACGGCAACCTGCTGGAGCTGGGCGGCGCCTACAATGCCGGACCGCTGGCGGTGGACCGCTGGCTCAATACCAAGGCCGGCAAGGACGATCCCCTGCTCTTCGTCGAAAGCATTCCGGTTTCGGAGACCCGCTCCTATGTGAAGCGGCTGATGCTCTATCATTGGCTCTATCGCCGTCGCTTCGGCCAGGAGGCCGACAGCCTGGAACAGACGGCGCGCGGCAACTGGCCGATCTACCGCCCGGCACAAGCCGTGGCCAAGGCCGCTCCGGCGCAACCGATCATTCCCGTCGCCGACGCGGCGGTGCCGGCGCCGGTACAGGCCGCCGACGCAAACTGAATTTCAGAGTTTCGCCATCACCGATGACGGCACCCGCAGAAGGTGCAGCAGCGAAAGCGCCAGCGGTTTTACCCAGCCTTGGCGCGGCCGGGCGCTGTTGACGGCCCGGCTGCGCAGGCGCACCAGCCGCCGGCGTCCGATGCGGCGGACAATGTCGGCATCATCCAGCCGCGCGAGGTCGCGGTAGCCGCCGATCTTCTTGTAGAGCCGCCGCGGCATCAAAAGGCCCTGGTCGCCGTAAGGCAGGGCCAGGAGCCAGCTGCGGAAGGCGGCCATGGCCTCCGCCCGGCGGGCGGCGGCGCCGAACTCTTCCAGGGCAAAGCGGAAGACCGCCGCATGAGGGCGTTCTGGCATGGCCTGGTGGAGGAAGGATTCGACTTCGACCTCCCAGCCCGGCTCCAGCGCCGTCTCCGGGTGCAGGAAAAGAATCCAGTCTCCGCGCGCGGCTCCGGCGCCCGCCGCCATCTGCGCGCCCCTGGTGCGTCCTGCCGCCACGATATGGGCGCCGGCGGCGTCGGCGATCGTCAGCGTGCCGTCAGCCGATCCCCCGTCGGCCACAATCACTTCCCGCACCACCCCCCGCACGGCGGCGGTGATGAGGCTGTCGAAGCAACGCGGCAGCAGCCGTTCGGCATTCAGGGTGGGGATCACGACGCTGATCATGACGCCATAATGTCAGTCCCCCGCCCCAAGGCCAAAGCCCTTGCGGTCGCAGCGTAAATCCAAGGGGTTACGCCGGCGCCATGTTGGCGGTGCCTGCGACGGAAAGCAAAAGGCCCGGTCCAGGACCGGGCCTTCCGCAAAACGCCTCCAAGGGTGTCACGCCTGGATCAGCACACAAGATCGACTTTTTCGATGGCGGGAGCGGCGGGGGGCGCGCCATAGGCCAGCCGGCTGGCCCGTGCCTCGAGCGCCAGCGCCGCCGACAGGAACAGATCCACGTCGGTCATGTCCTCGCTCGCCTCCGCCAAAGCCCGCAACTGGATCGCCACTCCAAGTAGTGCCCGCAAATCCCGGGCTTTGTCGGAAGCCATGAGAATTCGCCTTTATAGTCACTCAAACTGATAGCGCCTTATACGCATTCCGGTTGCAGAACACATGCCCGCTCGCCCAAAACCGTGAAACAGCGGTTAACCGCATGCGCGGCAGTTGAAGCAAATGCAAAGGGCCCCGGCGTCATGGCCGAGGCCCTTTTTCAGGTTCCGCCCAGAAATCAGACGAAGATGCGCTTGGGGTTGGCCTTCGCCCAGGCCTTTCCTTCCGGCGACGCCACCCACTTGATGGCGTTCAGCATCAGGCGCTGGAAGTGCGGATTGGACCAGGCGTTGTTGTCATGGCCGTGCTGGATATAGACCAGCGGCGTGTTCTCCGCGGCCTTGTACCAGCCCACCATGTTGCTGCCCGGCGGATGGCCGGCGCCGACATTGGAGCCGTTGGGCGCATGCGCGAACTTGTCCGCAGTGGGCTGGAAGCTGGTGCGCAGCAGCGGGTGCACGGAATCCTCGAACATCGGGCAAAGATAAGTCTCGTCCACGATGTCGTAATCGTCGACGCCGGCCGTCACTGGATGGTTCTTGTCCACCACCGTGACGCGCTGCTCGGTGCCCTGGCGATAGCCGGAGTTCGGATAGGTGACGCCGCGCAGATTCTGCAGCGGCATGCCCCAGTCCGCCGCTCCGCCCATCATCTCGACATAGGCGTTGGAGCCGTTCACGCCCGCCGGCCAGCTATGGCACCAGGAGGCAAGCGCGTGGTGGAACATCACGAAGCCCTTGTCGCCATTGGTGAGCAGGCGCTTGAGGTCGGCCTGCAGCTTGGCCGAGGGCGGCGGATAGGT
>CAZYGO010000437.1:0-2980 GCA_964647455.1 uncultured Rhizobium sp. | reverse complement strand
TCGATTTGAGTCCGTGGAATATCCGGGAACGGATGGAACGAGCCGGTGAACTGAACACGACGGACGTAGTGGCGGAATAAGAGGCGTTGCTAAGCACGCTTTGCGTGCACATATCCAAATTCACGATAAACATCGAAGGCTAAACAAACGAGCAATAGCTACGCGGAGTGGATTCTGCGCCTACAGCGCCTTCACGATCTCTTCCGTCATCTTCTTGGCGTCGGCGAACAGCATCATCGTGTTGTCGCGGAAGAAGAGTTCGTTTTCGACGCCGGCATAGCCGCTGCCCATGCCGCGCTTCACGAACAGCACGGTCTTGGCCTTTTCCACGTCGAGCACGGGCATGCCGAAAATCGGCGATTTCGGATCGGTCTTGGCGGACGGGTTCGTCACGTCATTGGCGCCGATCACATAGGCGACATCGGCCTGCGCGAATTCGTTATTGATGTCCTCGAGTTCGAACACTTCGTCATACGGCACCTGCGCTTCGGCGAGCAGCACGTTCATGTGCCCCGGCATCCGACCGGCGACGGGATGGATGGCGTATTTCACCTCGACGCCCTCCTCCTTCAGCTTGTCCGCCATTTCCTTCAGCGCGTGCTGCGCCTGCGCGACCGCCATGCCGTAGCCCGGCACGATGATGACCTTCGAGGAATTCTTCATGATGAAGGCCGCATCGTCGGCGCTGCCTTGCTTCACAGGGCGGGTTTCAGTCTTGCCGCCCGCGGCCGCGACTTCTCCGCCGAAGCCGCCGAGGATCACGGAAATGAAGGAGCGGTTCATCCCCTTGCACATGATGTAGGAGAGGATCGCGCCGGACGAGCCGACCAGCGAACCTGTGATGATCAGCGCTGTATTCTCCAGCGTGAAGCCGAGCGCAGCGGCGGCCCAGCCGGAATAGGAATTCAGCATCGAAACGACGACCGGCATGTCCGCCCCGCCGATCGGGATGATCAGCGTCACGCCGGCAATCAGCGAAAGCACGGCGATCGCCCAGAAGGCGCGCGCATCCGTCCCGCCCGATTGCACCATATAGATGACGAGCGCGACGATCGCCGCGACGATCGCGATATTGATCAGATGGCGGGCCGGCAGAATGATCGGCGCGCCGCTCATATTGCCGTTGAGCTTGGCGAACGCGATCACGGAGCCGGTGAACGTCACCGCGCCGATCGCCGTGCCCAGCGAAAGCTCGATCAGGCTTTGCGTTTTGACGCCGCCGCCCGGCGCGCCGATGCCGAAGCTATCGGGCGCGTAGAACGCCGCCGCGGCGACCGCCACGGCCGCAAGCCCTACCAGCGAGTGAAACGCCGCCACCAATTGCGGCATCTGCGTCATCTGAATTTTGCGCGCGAGGAACGCGCCCACGCTGCCGCCGATCAGCACGCCCGCGCCGATCATGGCGAGCGTGACGCCATCGAGATGGCCGGCGACGATGAGCAGCGTCGTGCCCACGGCGAGCGCCATGCCGATCATGCCATAGGTATTGCCCTGGCGGCTCGTTTCCGGGCTCGATAGGCCGCGCAGCGCGAGAATGAACAGCACGCCCGAGGCGAGATAGGCGAGCGCGGCGAAATTGGCGTTCATCTGGTTTTCTTCTTCCCTTTCGGGGCGGGCGCGTAGCGCGCGGCGCGGATTTCAACCACGGTGACAAGCGCGGTTTCGCGCGCGGAATCCTTCAGCGCGGCGCGTGCGGCCGCATTCGAGCGCAGCATGCCGCCTTCGGGCGTGGCCGCGTTCAGTTCGACGCCGCACTTCTCGACGGCGGCTTCGGCGACGACGTCGGCCGGCTCGCGCGAGACTTCCAGGCGCGTGGCTTCGCGCGTGACGCAATCGTCGAGCGCCTGGAACGGATTGCCGCTTTGCGCGAACGCGCACGGCGCCGCCAAAAAAGCCGCCGCGCACGCGATCAGGACGGCGCGGAGTCTCACTTCTTGGCGTCCTTCTTCTTGTACATCGCCAGCATGCGCTGGGTGACGAGGAAGCCGCCGAAAATATTGACCGAGGCGAGCGCCACCGCGATCGCGCCGCCGCCCTTGGCGATCCAGGTGTTGGCCTCGATCGGTGAACCAGGCGCCGCGCCGGCCGGAAACGCCGAGGCCGCCGCAATCAACGCGCCGACAATGATCACAGAGGAAATCGCGTTCGTCACCGCCATCAGCGGCGTGTGCAGCGCCGGCGTGACGGACCAGACGACGTAATAGCCGACGAACACCGCCAGGACGAAGATCGCCAGGCGATAGACGGTGGGATCAACCGCTTCCATGATGACCTCTCAGGCCGCGACCTTTGAAAAATTCGGATGGATCACGGCGCCGTCCTTCGTCAGCGCCGCGCCTTTGACGATCTCGTCATCCCACGCCGGGGCGAAGGCCTTGCTGTCCTTGTCGGTCAGCAAGGGGATGAGCGCGAGCAGGTTTTTCGCGTAGAGCGCGGAGGAATCGGCCGCCAGGCGCGCGGGAAGATTGGAAAAGCCCGCGACGCGCACGCCGTTCACGTCAACGATCTCGTCCGCCTTCGTGAGCGGGCAATTGCCGCCTTGCGACGCCGCCAGATCGACGATCACCGAGCCGGGGCGCATCGTACGCACCATATCCTCCGTCACCAGAACCGGCGCGGGCCGGCCAGGGATCAGCGCCGTGGTGATGACGATATCCTGCTTGGCGATATGCTCGGCCGTCAGCTTGGCCTGCTTGGCCTGATAGTCCGCGCTCATCGGCTTGGCGTAGCCGGCGGTCGTTTCGGCCTGCTTGAATTCCTCGTCTTCCACCGCGATGAATTTCGCGCCGAGCGAGGCGACTTGCTCTTTCGCCGCCGGGCGCACGTCGGTGGCGCTGACGACGGCGCCGAGGCGGCGGGCGGTGGCGATCGCTTGCAAGCCGGCCACGCCCGCGCCCATCACGAACACTTTCGCCGGCGCGACCGTGCCGGCCGCCGTCATCATCATCGGAAACGCGCGGCCGAATAATTCGGCCGCCTC
>CAZYGO010000436.1:0-3489 GCA_964647455.1 uncultured Rhizobium sp. | reverse complement strand
GCTGTTCCGCTCGGGGCCCCGAAAGTCCCCCGGCCATGGAAACCCTGAAAAAACGCGCCGATTTCCTGCGAGCCGCCAAAGGCGTGCGCCGGGTCGAAGGCGCCGTCACCCTGGAAGCCTGCCCCAATGCCGCAGGCAACTGGCGCGTCGGTTTCACCGCCAGCCGCAAGATCGGCAACGCAGTGGCCCGCAACCGCGCCAAGCGCCGCCTGCGGGCCGCTGCGTCGCAGCTTCTGCCCCTTTTGGCGCGGGGTGGGCATGACTATGTTCTCGTGGCGCGGGCAAGCACCGGAACGAGGGGCTTTGATGCCTTGCTGGCCGATGTGACGGCGGCCCTGGCGGCCGCGCATCGCCGGCTGGACCGCATGGCAGGAGAGGCGACGTGACGGCGACCGGGAAATACGGCATGGCCGCGGCCCTGGTGGCCGCCCCCATCCGTTTCTATCGCCGCTTCCTGTCGCCGCTGACCCCGCCATCCTGCCGCTTCACGCCGACCTGTTCGGCCTATGCGCTGGAGGCCCTGGCCGAGTATGGCGCCCGGCGCGGGCTCATGCTGGCGCTGCGCCGCCTGGCGCGCTGCCATCCCCTCACCTGGCTGGGCGGTTCGTCCGGCTTCGATCCTGTTCCCCATTCAGCCAAGCACCCACACCCATGAACGACGGCAACAACAAGAATCTCCTGATCGCCATGGTGCTGTCGCTGCTGGTGTTCGCCGGCTGGCAGTATTTCATCGTCACGCCGCAGCAGAAGGCGGAAGCGGCCCGCCAGCAGCAACTGGCAAAGCAGGACAAGGCCACGCCCCCGCGCGCGCCGAACGTGCCGGCCGCGGCGGCGCCTTCGCCGCACCTGACGCGGGACGCGGCGCTGAAGGCCGGCGGCCCGCGCATCGCCATCAATACGCCGATGGTGGACGGCTCGATCCGCCTCACCGGCGCCAAGCTCGACGACCTGCGTCTCAAGGCCTATCACGTGGACCTGGACCCCAGGAGCCCGGAAATCGTGCTCCTTGCGCCCAAGAGCACCGACTATCCCTATTATGCCGGCTTCGGCTGGGTCGGCCAGGGCGTGAAGACGCCGGATGACAACAGCGTCTGGCGCCAGACCAGCGGCACGGTGCTGGCGCCCGGCAAGCCGGTGACGCTGCGCTGGGACAATGGCCAGGGCCTTGTCTTCACCCGCGTCATCGCCATCGACGACAAATACATGTTCACCGTCGCCGACAGCGTCGCCAATGCGAGCGAAAAGCCGGTGACGCTCTATCCCTATGGCGCGGTGGACCGCCAGGGCATTCCGAAGGACGAGTCCAACCTCTACCTCCATGTCGGCTTTGTCGGCATCGTCAACAACAAGGAAGAGGACGCCAACTACAAGGACTTCAAGGAGCCGGGCACACCGCCCAAGAGCTATTCCTCCACCGGCGGCTGGCTCGGCATCACCGACAAATACTGGATGGCCGCCATCGTGCCGCCGCAGAACGAGCATTTCGACGGCCAGTATCTCGGCACCAAGACATCCACCGGCGTTGACGCCTACCAGGCCAATTACCGCCTGGGCGCGCGCACCATCGCCGCGGGCGGCCAGGTCAGCGTCACCCACCGGCTCTTCGCCGGCGCCAAGGTGGTGGACATCCTGCGCGACTACCAGAACCGCCAGCAGATCGCCCTTTTCGACCATGCGGTGGACTGGGGCATGCTTTCCTTCCTCACCCGGCCCTTCTTCTGGGTGCTGGACTATCTCTACAAGCTCTTGGGCAATTTCGGCCTCGCCATCCTGGGTCTGACCGTGGTCGTGAAGATCCTGTTCTTCCCGCTGCAGACCGCCTCCTTCCGCTCGATGAGCAAGATGAAGAAGCTGCAGCCGGAAATGGAGCGGCTGAAGAAAAGCCACGCCGACGATCCGCAGAAGTTCCAGATGGCGATGATGGAGCTCTACAAGCGGGAGAAGGCCAACCCGATCTCGGGCTGCGTTCCCACCCTGCTCACCATCCCGGTCTTCATCGCTCTCTACAAGGTGCTGTTCGTCACCATCGAGATGCGGCACGCGTCCTTCTATGGCTGGATCCACGACCTGTCGGCGCCCGATCCGACCTCGTGGATCAACCTGTTCGGCCTTCTGCCTTTCAACCCGCATGCGGTGCTGCCTGGCTTCCTGCTGATCCTCAATATCGGCGTCTGGCCCATCATCTATGGCGTCACCATGTGGCTACAGACCAAGATGAACCCGGCCCCCGCCGATCCGGTCCAGGCCAAGATGTTCGCCTTCATGCCGCTGATCTTCACCTTCTTCTTCGGCAGCTTCCCGGCCGGGCTGGTGATCTATTACGCCTGGAGCAACACCCTCAACATGCTGCAGCAATGGATCATCATGCGCCGCGAGGGCGTGGAGATTCACCTGTTCCAGAATCTGCGGTTGACGAAGAAGCGTCCCGCCGCCAATGACGGCTGACATTCATGTCTGAAGAGCGGGCGGAAGCCGCGCGCAAGCTCTTCGCCGGGCCCTGCGACTTCGTCTGGGGCGCGCAGAAGGCCGGCGACGCGCTGCCGCCCACGCAACTGCCGGAAGTCGCCTTTGTCGGCCGCTCCAATGCGGGCAAGTCGAGCCTGCTCAATGCCCTGACCGGCCGCAAAAGCCTGGCGCGCGTCTCGCAGACGCCGGGCGCCACCCGGCAGATCAATTTCTTCGAGCTGGGCGGCAAATTGATGCTGGCCGACCTGCCCGGTTACGGCTTCGCCAAGGTCTCCAAGGCGGAAGCCGCGACCTGGCAGGAGATGATCTTCGCCTATTTGCGCGGCCGCGCGCCCCTGCGCCGGGCGCTGGTGCTGATCGACGCCCGGCGCGGCCCCGGCGACAGCGACCGCCAGGTGCTGGCGCTGCTCAACCAGGCGGCGGTTTCCACGCTGCTGGTCCTCACCAAGATCGACGAGGTTTCCGGGGACGGGCGCGCCGCGGCACTGGCGGCGGCGCAAGAGGAGGCCCGCCGCCACACCGTGGCGCTGGAACAGGTGATCGCAACCTCGGCCCAGAACGGCGAAGGCATCGCCGCCCTGCGGGAGCATCTTTACGAACTGGCCGTCCGCTAGGCTTTAACGGTTGGAATTGCGGGCGGGTTTGCCTTATATGGCCTCGCTTTCCTGATGGGTCTGGCCATGGCCGGTAGCGATGACACGCCTGAAGACCGCAATCTGCGGGTGATGGCGCGCTGGCGCCAGACCGGCCGGGTGCTGATCGAGGCCCTGCCCTACATCCTGAAATACGACCAGAAGACCGTGGTGGTGAAGTATGGCGGCAACGCCATGACCGGCGACGGCGCCCATGATTTTTCCCAGGACATCGTGCTGATGAAGCAGACCGGCATCGACCCGGTGGTGGTGCATGGCGGCGGCCCGCAGATCGGCGCCATGCCGAAGAAGCTCAACATCGAATCCAGCTTCGTGGACGGGTTGCGGGTCACCGACCAGGCCGCCGTCGAGGTGGTGGAAATGGTGCTGA
>CAZYGO010000435.1:0-3520 GCA_964647455.1 uncultured Rhizobium sp. | reverse complement strand
CGGTGCGCGGCGCCGTGCCCATGATCTTGATCTGGAAGGAGGAGCCGGCGCGCAGCGTGGTCTGCGAGGTCAGTTCCACCGATTTGTCCAGCACCATGGTGCCGCGCGGCAGGCCCAGCGCATCCAGCACGCTGGCGCCGTTGGGATCGATCGCCAGGCCGTTGCCGGTGGACTGGCCGTCGGTGCCGCCGAACTGGCGCGTCCATTTCAGGCTGCCATCGGCGTTGAGCGCGGTGGCGAAGGCGTTGTTGGTGTTCTGGACGTTGCGGCTCTGGCCGGCGAAGGTACCCTTGGTGGTGCCCGACAGATAGACGGTGCCGTCGGGCCCGACCGTCACGGCGCCGCCCTGGTCGGTGGCGCTGGTGCCGACATAGGTGACATGGCTGGCGGTAACGGACGCGCCATTGTCGGTGGCGGCGAAGACGAAGGCCTCGGTGCCGCCGCTGGCGGCGGCGGCGATGCCGGCCTGGCCGCCCGCGGTGAGGTCCGGGTTGCTGGTGGTGCCGGAGACATAGACCGCGCTGCCATTGATGGCGAGGCCGCCAATGCCGCCGCCGGCCGCCAGGTCGCCCAGGTCCTGGGTCCATTGCGGCGCGCTGGTGATGTCGCCGCCGGCATATTTGGCGAGGATGGCATGGCCGTTCTGCACGCTGGCGACATAGAGGCTGCCATCGGCGGCGGTGGCGGTGGCCGCCACGCTATCGGCGCCGCCGGTGCCGAACTGGTTCTCGGCCAGGAGCTTGCCCTTGGAATCGAACTTGGCGAGAAAGGCGTCGCCCTTGCCCTGTGCGGTCTGGCCGGCGCCGATCACGCCGCCCGAGACGCTGCCGCCGATGAAGACATTGCCGCTGGCATCGACGCTGACGCTGTTGGCCTGGTTGGTGGCGAGCGTCTGGATTTGCCGGATCCAGCTCTGGTCGCCATTGGCGGTGTAGCGGGCGACGAAGGAATCATTGTTGCCGTCCGCGACCGAGGTGGTGGTGAGATCCGCGGTCGAGGCGCCGGTGACGACCACGCCGCCGGACGGATCGAGCGCCAGGCCGTAGCCCGAAGCGCTGCCGCCGCTGCCCAGGAGCTTGGACCAGGTCTGGTTGCCGGCGGAATCGTATTTGGTGAGATAGACGTCCTGCGTGCCCTGGTTCAGCTGGTTGCCGAAATCGCCGGTGGCGGTGCCGATGACGTAGATGTTGCCCTGCGCGTCCACCACGGTCTTCTGCGCGGCGGTGGTGCCGCTCGAAGCCTGCTGGTTGACGCTGAGGACGCTGGCGGGCGTGCCATCCAGGCCCGAAAGCTTGGTGAGGCGGCCAGTCTGGCTGGCGCTGCTGGTGGTGGTGGCGCTGGTGGCGGCGTTGGTGACGGTGCTGGTTTCGGTGGCGCTGCCCGAGCTGCCCACCAGATAGAGCGCGGGCGTGGCCGCGGCCGAGAAGCTCAGGGTTTCGTTGGCGCCGGGCGAGACTTGGATGCCATAGGTGGCGTTCTTGGAGCTGGTGGCGGTATCGCCCTGGGTGGTCTTCTGCAGGCGGGTGGAAAAGCCGCCGGCGGAAAGCTGGCCGTTGATGTAGCTGATGACGTTGTTCAGCGTCAGGCCACCAGAAACCTGCGACAGGTCGATGACGACATTGGTGGTGGCGCCGCCCTTCTTCACCGCGATGGTGAAACTGTCCGATGCCGAGAGCCCCGGCAGCGGATTGTCGATGTTGGAATTGGTGACCAGCTGCTTGGTCTTGTAGGTGTAGTCGGAGAATTTCACCGACGCGCCCGATGTCACCTGGTCGGACGGTTTGGCGGCCTGCAGGGTAAAATTGTTGAAGCTGGTGGAGCCGAGATATTTCTGCACCTCGGCAAGGCCCGTCTGGAAGCGGGTGTCGAGGCCGGCGCGCTGGCCGTCGGTCATGGTGCTCTTCTGCGCCATCTTGGCGATGTAGGCCAGGGTGTTGACCGCGCTGTAGAGCGCAAAGAGTTTCTGGTTGTCCTGTTCGGTCTTGGCGTCGGCGGTGGCGCCGGCGGTCAGCGGCACCTTGGAGGTGTCGAGGAAATCGGTGGTGGAAAGAACCTTGGCGTCGGTCTTGGCGTTGGTCGGGGTCGGCGTGTTCCAGGGCGGGTCGTCGTTCGAGGTCGCCGTCGGCTTGTTGTGGTTCTGCGCCGCCAGCCGGTTGCCCGCCGCGATGGCCGAAGGGCTGCCCGCCCGCTGGGCCTGGTAATAGCCGAGCAGGACCGACGCATCCAAACCGGGAATGCTGGACGACATGCCGCGATTTTCCCACCGGTGGCGTTAAGCCCGGCCTAATGAAAGCCGGGCAATCCCGTGGGGGAACGTGCTTAACGATGCCTTAACGGCCAGCCCCGACAGTGGCGCGATGCATGCCGCCGCGAGTCTCTACGACCAGGGCCTGAAACTGTCGTCGCAAGGGCGTCACCTGGAAGCCATTGGCTGCTTCGAGGCGGCGCTGGCCGGGGCGCCGGAGAATCCGAAAATCCTGTTCGCCCTGGGCAACACCGCCCAGGCGCTGGGCATGCCGCAGCCGGCCGAGCTGTTCTTCCGCCGGGTGCTGCAGCATGAGCCGGGCCGGATCGAGGCGCTGGTCAATCTGGGCAACCTGCTGCGCGCCAGTGGCCAGTTCGATGCCGCCATCGCCTTGCTGGAGCCGGCGGCGGCACGCAATCCGCAAAGCCCCGAACTGGCGCTGACCCTGGGCTCGGCCTTCCGCGAGAAGGGCGACGAAACGAACGCTGTTTACTGCTACCGTGCCGCGCTGGCGGCCAGGGCGGATTTCACCCCGGCCCTGGTCAACCTGGCCGATATCCTTTGCGACGCGGGCGAGCGGGAGGAAGCCCGAACACTGTACGACCAGGCGATCAAGGCCGAACCGGGCAATGCCCAGGCCCGGCTGAACCGCGCCATCCTGCATTTCCTCAACGGCGACCTGAAGGAAGGCTGGCGCGACTATGAAGCGCGGCTATGCCTGCCCGGCAAGGTTCCGGCGATGGAGCGCGGCGCCGAACAGCGTTTGCCGGCCTGGAGCGGTTTGCTGAAGCGCACCCGGCTGCTGGTGCGGGCCGAACAGGGCGTGGGCGACCAGATCCTGTTCGCCAGCATGTTCCCCGACCTGCTGGCCCAAGCCCGCCGCGAAGGCGGCAGCGTCATCCTGGAATGCGAGCCGCGGCTGGTCCCGCTGTTCGCCCGCTCCTTTCCCGGCGCCACGGTGAAGCCGGCGCATCTCAAAGCTATGAACGGCATGGTGGTGGCGGATTATGGCTGGCTGGCACAGGCCGGTGGCGCCAATGCCGCGGTGCCGATGGGCAGCCTGGCGCGGTATCTGCGCCCCACACTGGACCGGTTTGCCCAGGACCATGTCTTCCTGGCGCCGGACGCCGAGGAGAAGGCGCGCTGGAAAAGCGTGGTCGGCGAGAAGGCGACCGGCATCTGCTGGCGTTCCGGCAAGGCGGGGGGCCACCGCGCGCTCCAATATGCGCCCCTGGAAGCCTGGGGCGCGTTCCTCCGCGATCTGCCGGGCACGCT
>CAZYGO010000434.1:0-9006 GCA_964647455.1 uncultured Rhizobium sp. | reverse complement strand
CCAGGAAGTCCCAGTGCGGCATCATGGCGATGAACTTGGCAACGGTGGGCAGGTGCGTCAGGTCGCCGAACTGGTATTGCCGCTCGCCGATATCGATGCCGACGCCGCGGATCTTCGCATGCGGCAGGGTGAGGAATTCCTCCAGCAGGCCCAGTTCGTGCATCACCTGCAGCGTGGAAGGGTGCACCGTGTCGCCGCGGAAATCGCGCAGGAAGTCCTGGTGCTTCTCCAGCACGGTGACGTCGATGCCGGCGCGGGCCAGAAGATAGCCCAGCATCATGCCGGCCGGGCCGCCGCCGGCGATGACGCAGCTGGTGCTGAGGCTTTCCATGCAGGGTTCCAGCGGCTAGTTTCGGCGGATGCGCCAGAACAAGCTGAAGCAAATCTGGGCCTCCGGCAAGGCCGCCACCAATTGCTGGCTGATGCTGCCCAGCGCGATCTCCGCCGAGCAGCTGGCGGCGCAGGGCTGGGACAGCCTGACCGTGGACCAGCAGCATGGCCAGGCCGACCATGCCGCCATGGTGGCGATCTTCACCGCCATCTCCACCACCGACGCCACGCCCCTGGTGCGGGTCCAGTCCAACGACGCCGGCCATGTCGGCCGCGCCCTCGACGCCGGCGCCTATGGCGTGATCTGCCCGATGGTGGACGATGCGGCCGACGCGCAGCGCTTCGTCGCCGCCTGCCGCTACCCGCCTTCAGGTTCGCGCTCCTATGGGCCGCGCCGCGCCGCCATCTATGCCGGCGCCGACTATGCCGACCACGCCAACGACACGGTGCTGGCGATCGCCCAGATCGAGACCGCCGCCGCCATGAAGAACCTTGCCGCCATCGCCGCCGTGCCGGGGCTGGACATGCTGTTCCTGGGGCCGAACGACCTGCGCCTGAGCCTGGGCATGCGCCCGCGTCCGCGCATCGAGGAGCCCGAGATTGTCGCCGCCGCCCAGACCATGCTGGCCGCCTGCCGCGGCAACGGCCTGAAGGCGGGCATCTTCTGCGGCAATCCCGACGATGCGCTGGCGATGATCGAACGCGGCTTCGACTTCGTTGTGGCGGTGATCGACGATTCGCTGCTGGCGGCGGGCGCGGCGATGCGCCAGCGCTTCGGCTGACCATATTTCAAACCGTTACAGCCGCTTTCGTGCTACAAGAATCACGGCAGCAATCTTTTGAAAGGAGGTGATCCAGTGTCTCATTGTCATCTTATGGCCGCGAGCTGGATCCTCGTTTCGACCGGGGTCCGTTTCTAAAGCCTCGCGTTCCAGCGAAGACAATGGAAGGGCCGTACGCCAGACAGGCGTGCGGCCCTTCTTTTTTGCAATCGTGCCACATCAGCTCGGCAATATTGCGCTCTTCATTTTGTGGCTTAAGCTATCTGGGAAATGCCTGGGGCTCGATAGTCGTGCCAAGATTGCAGCAGGCTTACTATTCTGCCGCGATTAAGGACTTCCTGCGCCAGGAGGTTCAGACCGTGTTGGGGTGTCTCGCGCAAAATCATGCCCATGCGCTTGAGCCTCTTCAACGCAATACCTGGTCGATACAAATCGAGATCTTGCAGCGGGGCCTTGCAAAAGTTCCGCAGGGCTGGCTGGCGTTCGAGGTCGCTATACCCCGCATGGGTAAACGGGCCGATGCTGTCATCATCCTGAATGGCGTAGTCTTCGTCTTGGAATTCAAGATCGGCGCCGAGACCTTCACCTCCGCGGCCGTCGAACAGGTCACCGATTACGCCCTGGACCTGAAGAATTTCCACGCTGGCAGTCATGATCGAATAATCATCCCGGTCGTGGTGGCCAACGCGGCACAGCCGCGATCGGTGCAGCTCAATCTGTGGCCCGATGATGTCGCTGAGCCTATATTCTCGAATGGTGCGGAATTGGGCACCTTCCTGCAGGCGGCGGCGGATCGCTTTAGATCGCAAACAGAGCTTGACCCTGCGGCTTGGTTGGAAAGCGGCTATAAACCCACACCAACCATCATCGAAGCCGCACAGGCGCTTTACCGCGCCCACCGGGTTGAAGAGATTACCCGCTCCGATGCTGGCGCCAAGAATTTATCCATCACGACGGATCGCCTAAACGCGATCATTGAGTTTGCCAAGACAAAGCATCAAAAAGTCATTTGCTTTGTCACTGGCGTGCCAGGTGCCGGCAAGACTCTCGCTGGCCTGAATTTGATCACGCGGCGAACCCAGGCGCACGGCGAAGAACATGCCGTTTTTCTTTCTGGCAATGGTCCCTTGGTGGAGGTACTGCGCGAAGCGCTGGCCCGCGACAGATCTGAAAATGGAGATGAAAAGGGCCGCGCTGTCAGCCTGGGTCAGGCGCGTCGTGACGTAACGGCCTTCATCCAGAATATTCATCATTTTCGCGATCACTATATCAGCTCCGATAAAGCGCCCGACGATCACGTTGTAGCCTTTGATGAAGCGCAACGCGCCTGGAACCGGAATAAGCTGGCTGCCAAGTTGCGAGAGAAGTATGGCATTCGGGACTTCCCAAAATCCGAACCGGAGTTACTGCTCAGCATATTGGATAGACACACAGATTGGTGCGCCGTGATATGCCTGATCGGTGGTGGGCAAGAAATCAATGATGGCGAAGCAGGATTGAGTGAATGGTTTCAAGCTCTCGCGCGCCACTATCCGACATGGCGAATCTTTACCTCCAACCATCTGCTTCAGACGGATTATAGCTGGGGGCACAATCTTCCAGCGATGATTGCCGGTATGGAGCATAGGCTAGAAAGTGAATTGCATTTAGGCGTTTCGGTTCGATCGTTCCGGGCAGAAAAGCTTTCTGCTTTCGTGAACGCCCTGATCGCTGGCGCGGCCAGCGAAGCAGGCGACATCTACGCTACAATCAGGCCGCATTATCCAATTGTGATGACACGATATCTGGCAGAGGCCCGGGATTGGTTGCGCCGTCAGGCACGCGGCTCGGAGCGTTTTGGCTTGGTCGCGTCTTCCGGTGCCTTGCGCCTGAAGCCAGACGGCATTTATGCCAAAGCCGAGATTGGCGCGCCGAACTGGTTCCTCAATGGCCGGGATGATGTGCGTTCTTCATTCTACTTGGAAGATGTGGCTACCGAGTTCGCCATCCAGGGGCTGGAGTTGGATTGGGTGGGCGTTTGCTGGGATGCCGATTTCCGCCGTTCAGGTTCTGAGTGGTCGTGTCATGACTTTCAGGGCACTAGATGGCGCAACGTCCATGATCCGGCGCGGCGTAAATATCACGCCAATGCGTATCGCGTTCTGCTGACCCGGGCGCGCCAGGGAATGGCTATCTATGTGCCGTTGGGCGATGCCGCCGATCCGACGCGGTCTCCGGACTTTTATAACGGTATTGCCGCCTATCTGACGGAATGTGGAATTTCTAGTCTTTAGGGGCGCGCCAGATCGGTCATCAAGATGTGGCTCTATCAAAATCGTTTTGCGCCACACTTCTTCTCGTGCTGGCGCAAACGGAGGCACGGCGGCAATGCGGCCAGTCTCCGGAATTTTGATAAGGGCGGGGTGGACAAGGGGGAGGGGCGGGGAAATTGACGCCAATCCGACCGCGCCAATCCCGGAAAACGGCTCCGAGATGCGTCGGATAAGGGGGTTGGGAATTGCGTCCGCCCGCAGCGCAGCGAGGACGGGCAAAGAAAAAGCCGGACCGGGCCGCCACGAGCGAAGCGAGTGGTGGCCCCGGTCCGGGTCGAACGGACACGTCCCTTTCGGAACAACGGATTTTAAGTCCGGTGCGTCTACCAGTTCCGCCACGGGGCCCTTGCGGTTTGAAATACCGGGGCCGGGGGCATGAGCGCAATGCCCGCCCGGCTTGGTGCGCCCCCGATCCCGATGCTAGGCTTTGTCTTGCATAAAGCGCGCGGGCGGCATCACGCCCGGCATCGGATGGGGGTCCGCATGAAGGCTGTTTTTCTCGCCCTGGCAATAAGCACGACCTTGCCGGCCACCGCCCTGGCGGCGGATTATTCCGGCACCTGGGATGTTGCGGTGCGCGAAGCCGGCGCCCGGAATTTCTACCTGCCGATGATCGACGGCCGGCTGGTGATCGAGGCCGGCAACCGCGCGGCGCGCTACGACCAGCTCGCCTTCACCGCCAGCGAGGCCGCCGATGGCCTGCACCTGGCCTGCATGCGCGGCACCGCCTCTTGCGGGGTCCTGGTGCTGCAGTTGAATGGCGGGCGGCTCGTTGGCCGCGGCACCCTGGCCGATGGCGACGGCCTGATGCGGCCGGTGACGCTGGAGGGCGCCCATCCGGCGCCCCGCCGCGCCCCGCGCGTGATCGATTACGAGCCCACCGAATTCCACAATTTCTATTCGCCCGACTTCAAGCCGGTGCTTCACCTTGCGCCCGGCGACACGGTGCGCACCCGCACCCTCGACAGCCGCGGCTATGACCGTGACGGCACTGCGCGCGCGCCGCGCGGCAATCCCCTGACCGGCGCCTTCTATATTGACGGCGCCATGCCGGGCGATACGCTGGCGATCCATCTCGACCGGGTGCGCACCAACCGCGACAGCGCCTACCAGGCCGACCTGGTCGCCAGCAATGCGCTGGAAACCGGCTATCTGCGCGGCATTGCCGGCCTCACTGGCGGCTTCAACCGCTGGCGCATCGATGCCGCCGCCGGCACCGCCAGCCTGGTGGATGCCAGCGGCAAGCTGGCGGGCTACAGCGTCAGGCTCTCGCCCATGCTGGGCTGTGTCGGCGTGGCGCCGCCGCGCGACGAAGTGCTGGGCAGCGGCCATCTGGGCGCCTTTGGCGGCAACATGGATTCGCCGGAAGTGCGCGAAGGCACCACCCTCTATCTGCCGGTGTTCCAGCCCGGCGCCCTGCTTCTCCTGGGCGACGGCCACGCCGTGCAGGGCGATGGCGAGCTGCCGGGCCAGGGGCTCGAGACTTCGATGGATGTCACCTTCCGCGTTGACGTCATCCCCGGCCGCGCCCTGGGCCAGCCGCGGCTGGAAAGCGCCGACGCCATGATGATCATGGGCACCGGCATGACCCTGGACGCGGCGATGAAAAGCGCCACCACCCAGATGAGCCGCTGGCTGCAGGACACCTACGGCCTGACGCCGCACGACGTGGCGCCCATCCTGGGCACGGCGATGCAGTACGAGATCGCCGAGGTGGTGGATTCGGAATTCAACGTCGTCGCCAGGCTCGGCAAGGAAACACTGGCGAAGATCCGCAAATAGCAATCTGGGGGAGGCGTGTGATGAAGCTGTCTGTTGCCCTTGCCTTGCTGCTGGCGGCCGCGCCGCTTTGTGTTTCGGCACAGACGACGCACCCCAAGCCGACGCCGGAAGACTTGCGCCCCAACAATCCCAGGGTACCCGACGCCTATGCCATCAACGGGCACATCACCCGCATCGTGGTGATGCGGATGAAATTCCAGAGCGACCTGCTGCGCGGCATGGAAAAGCTGGTGAAGGAGCAGAACATCCGCAACGGCGTCATCCTGTCGGGCATCGGCTCCCTGCGCGGCTATCGCGTCCACAGCGTCTCCAGCCGCGACCTGCCGCCTTCCGATACCTTCGTGGGCAATCCGAAGGCACCCGCCAACCTCAACGGCATGAACGGCTATATCGTGGACGGCGCCATCCATGCCCATGTCACCATGGCGGTGAACAATGGCCGCGACACCGTTTCCGGCCATCTGGAGCCCGGCTGCGAGGTGCTGACCTATGCCATCGTCACGGTCGGCGTGCTCGATGTGCCGCTGGGCCAGGTGCAGGAGCAGAACTACCGCTGATCACTCACCGGCGCCGCCCGGCGGCAGGGCGTTGGCCGCGGCCCCGATGGGGTGGATGGAGATGCGGGTGTCCATCTGTGCGCCGGCATGGCCGCTGCGATGCCAGCGGCCCGCGGGGGCATAGACGATGTCGCCCTGCGTGGCGCGGATGAAGGGCACGCCCTCGATCTGGAACTCGACATCCCCTTCCATGATGAACCAGAATTCGGACGTGCCGTCATGGAAGTGGCCCAGCTGGCTGGGCGGCGGCGTCGGCGCGCCCGGCGCGCGGGTGATGTTGGCCGCGGTCTCGCCGTCGCGGACGAAGCCGCCGGGCGAACGGCCGCCGCCGTCCACGATTTCCTTCTGGAAATCCAGGTAGGGCTTGGTCGTGCCGTATGCCGCGGGCGCGCCCTGCAGCGTCACCTTCTGGTAGGTGTAGCCCTTCACCGGTGTCGGGCTCTCGCTTTCGGGATAGAAGGGTACGGCGCGGGTATGCGTCACCTCGAACCGCAGCGCCGGGGCATCGCCCAGCGCCTCCATCGAATACTGGATGCGCGCCGGCACCTGCACGATGAAGCCCTTGGTGGCGACAAAGGGCTCCTGCCCGGAAAGCGTCACCCGCATCTGGCCCGCCTCGATGATGAAGAACATCGAACTGTCGACATAGAACTGGGTCTTGGTCTTCTCGCCCGGCGCCATCTGGATATAGCGGCCGGTAAGGCCGCCGGCATCGCGCACCACGGTCTCGGTCCAGGCCGCCTGCCGGGCATGCTTCCTCACCAGATCGGCAAGCTTCACATGCGGCTTGTTGGGTGCCAGATAGGGCGCCTTGTCGGGCTTGGGCGCCCACACCGTGACGGCGGGGCCGCCGCGCCCGCCACGACCGGCGCTGCGGCCCGCATCCGGCGCCGCCTGGTCCTGCGCCAGCGCCGCCAGCGGCACCGCGGCCAGGATGATGCCGGCCATCACCCGCTTCAGATCGATCATGACCGCACCCGCCCCGTTCCCTGCCGCAAGCTTATGCGAGGGGCCGGGCGGCGCCAATCGCGGGGACGAGGAGGCAAAGGGGCCGGGGGCTTTGAGCCCCCCGGTCCCGCGGCACTGGTACAGTTTGCCCTGGGGTCGTGCGGCCTAGCCCGACGTTCCGGTCGTGCTGCTGCTGCCGATGTGCATGACGGACGCCACGCTTGCAGCTCCCCCTAATCCGACTCCGAGCATCCAGAAGATTTCCGTCTCTTCGCTCACCGCCTGCTTGACGCCAGCAGGTTTTCCCGGGGGAAGAGGTTCGGCGGCCATGCTGGGTAGGCCCATCGCCGCTGCCAGCAACAGTGAGATCAAAACGCGCATGGGGCCTCTCTCAACAAGGCACAATAACCATGCAAAGTTGACAATAGCTACGGCAATCAGGTCGCAGCCTTAATTTCCTGATCTTCAGCCAGCTTCACGATATCGCCGATCCCCCAAGGGCGCCGTTGCCGGCCGCAGGCCATGGACCCGTGATGATCTTCATTGCCATGACGGCGGGGACATGGTTTCGGCGGGGTGCTTCCGGCCGGAGGGTCCTTTAGGCATTGCCGGTGATGTGTTTCGGTGCGGGCTTCGGCGCGGGAGGTGGCTGGCTGGCGGCCGGTGGCGGCGTAACCGTCATGCCGCCGATGGTGAGCGGGCCTGTTGGGGGGCTAAAGCTATTCAGGCCGGGGCCGTCGTGGATGAAGGGTTGTTGATCCTGGGCCTGAGCCTTTGGAGCGTCGGCGGCCATGGCAGGGCTGGTGGCGGCCAGCAGCGCGAGAATAGCGACGGCTTTCATGGGCAACCCCGGAAATGTCCAAGCTGGACCCTAGCCCCAGGTCAGGCCGGGGTAAATCCGGGCCAGATTTCAAACTGCACCAGTGCCAATGCGCGGCACTGTTACAGTTTGAGTTAGGGTTGTACGGACCGGAAAGCGCTGACGGCAGCCCAAGCGACACCAGCAATGATTAGCGCCCAAATGGCATCCACGAGATAGCCCGCATAGGGCCACTCCATTCCCCATCCGATAGTAAAGGTCACGGCGAAGCCAAGGAAAATGGCAGCCGGAACAAGTACGGCCAGAACGAGAAACGTTCTAATTACCCGTTCCCAGTGCTTCGGCATCTTCGATCAGCTTCACAATATCGCCAATGTCCCAAAGGCGCTGCTCAAGGCCACAGGCCATGGCGGGCGACATGCGGACAGCGCTGTTAACCCGGGCGAAGTTATACCAGCAAGTGTAGAGCGCGACCATGTGAACGTGGTTGTCGATCTTCTTGGAATGCGCCGCAGTCAGGCGGGAAAACCGCTTCATGTGCTGGCGCATGGTCTGGTTGTGCTTCTCGACATAGGAGGTCGAAACCAGCGCCTTGATGGGCTTCCCAAGGAAACGCTGCTTACGGGTGCCGCAGCCCTCACCAGGGTATACTTACACTACGAGCCGACGCCTCTCATTGCCCGTCGCAATCCGCATAACCTGTACGGCGCGGGATATGGCGTCGGCGGGGCGCTTCTGGCCGGATGGTCCTTTAGGCATTGCGGAACCACATGATTATGGCAGCTACCAAGCAGATGGCGGCCGCAAACACGCTCATCGATTGCCGGCGAGCATATAAGCGGTCCAGCGCATCCCACTGGTCTTTGAGTGTGGGCTGCGGACCGGTCCAGGATTTGGAAGGATGCTTAGGGGCCATGGTCTGACCCTACCCCCGGCCCCGGCTGGGGTCTATCCCGCCAAAAGGGCAAACTGTAACAGTGCCAATGCGCGGGATCATAACAAGTAAGCCATTGATTTTCAATGATTTGATACAGGACACTAAACCTGAGGTTGCGTCTGTTTGACTTGGCAAAAGTCCTCCGTATAAGTGCGCGCCTTTCGGGCACTCATGGCGCGTGACGCGCCCTTTGGCCCGGCCAAATTCTTCGAGGAACGATGAGCAAGCGCGCCAATTCCAAGTACAAGCTCGACCGCCGCGTCGGCGAAAATCTCTGGGGCCGCCCCAAGAGCCCCGTCAACAAGCGCTCCTATGGCCCCGGCCAGCACGGCCAGCGCCGCGCCAAGAAGCTCAGCGACTACGGCACCCAGCTGCAGGCCAAGCAGAAGCTGAAGGGCTATTACGGCAACATCACCGAGCGGCAGTTCCGCAAATACTACCAGGATGCCGCCCGCCGCCCCGGCGACACCGGCGAGAACATGATCGGCCTGCTCGAGACCCGTCTCGACACCGTGGTCTATCGCGCCAAGTTCGTGCC
>CAZYGO010000433.1:0-4931 GCA_964647455.1 uncultured Rhizobium sp. | reverse complement strand
AGCTCAAGGGCATCCGCCTGGATATCGCGCGCTACAAGCGACCGTCACCGGAAACCGAGCCGGTGCATGCCAAGGCGGCGGGCCTCTACATGATCTGCACCGTCTGCAAGCACGAGGCGGAGGCCAAGGGCTATGCCGACGCCATGTTCCTGGACTATCGCGGGCTGGTCAGCGAGGCCACCGGCGCCAACGTCTTTTTCATCAAGGATGGCGTGCTGCACACTCCAATCCCCGACTGTTTTCTCAACGGCATCACTCGCCAGTCGGTGATCGCCATCGCCAGGAAGCGCGGCCTGACCGTGATCGAGCGGCACATCAAGCCGGAGGAAATGGCGGAGTTTTCGGAATGCTTCCTCACCGGCTCGGCGGCCGAGGTGACGCCGGTGCGCGAGATCGGGCCCTATACCTTCAAGCCGGGGGCGCTGACCGAAACCCTGATGAACGCCTATGCGGACGAGGTCCGGGGCGTCGCAAAGGTTCCGGCATAGTCATTTGCCTCGCTTTGTCCTGGGGGCGCGGGCGGCGGCTTGGTCTCACGCGCCTGCCGGGTGCCCCTCCAGACGAAGTGCACGGCACGAACCCGCCTAGGATTCGGCCCGGACGATCAACGCCGCGCCTACAACCAGCAGCGCAATGCCGGCGGCTTCGCTGGCTGTGGTTTTCTGCCGGAAGACGAACTTGCTGACGGCCTGGGCGAAAAGCACCTCCACCAGCGCCAGGGTTCGCACCGCGGCCGCCGTGGCCAGCGCGAAAGCCAGGAACCAGAATTCCGATGCCGCCGCACCGGCCAGGCCCGCCGCCAGTGACGGCCGCCACAGCCGCAAGATGGCGCCCAGGATCTGACGCCGGAAGCAGAGCAGCCAGAGCAGCAGCAGGATCGTCTGCAACGCCAGCCCGGCGGCGAGCGCGAAGGTCGCGGGCAGGAGATAGTCGTTGCGGCCGAGCGCCAGGATGGCGCCGCGATAGCCGATGGCCGAGGCGGCGAACAGGGCCGCGGACGACAGGCCCAGCAGGACCGGCAGGCCGCCACTTGCCCGCAAGGTGCCCGGCCGCGCGGAGATCAGCGACACCCCTGCCATCGCGATCAGGACCGCCGCCGCCATCGGCGCGGTCAGCCGCTCGCCCAGAAGCGTGACGCCGAACAGCGCCACCAGCAACGGTTCGGTCTTGAGGGTGGCGACCGCGACGACGAAGGAGCGCTGCTCCATGGTCTTGAGCATCAGGGCGGTGGCGGCGATCTGGGTAAGGGCCCCCATCAGCGTCCAGCCGGCGAAAGCGGCATTGGGCTGCGGCAGCACGGCGCCGCGCAGGACAAGGATCGCCAGGAAGGCAAGGGCGAAGGGGGCGCCGAACAGGAACCGCACCAGCGTGGCCCCGAGGGCGCCGAGCCTTGGCGTCAGTTCCCGCTGCAGGCTGTTGCGGGCGGTCTGGCCGGCGGCGCCCAGCAGCGTGAAAACGGCCCAGAGCATGGCGGTTCAGCGCCGATCATCCACCGGCGAATGGCCCGGCCGGATATAGGCCATTCCGTTCCTGAAATAGATCACCCCGGTATAGACGGTCAGCGCCGCGGCGACCCACAGCAGCAGATAGGCGGCGGCCATGTAGGTCGTCGAGGGCAGGCCCGGCGCGACCCGGTCCGCCAGCGGCAGCAGCAGCATCGCGCCGATTGCCACCATCTGGGCCGCGGTCTTGAACTTGGCCAGCACCGTCACCGGGACGCTCACGCGCGTGCCGGCCAGGAATTCGCGCAGGCCCGACACCAGGATCTCGCGCGACAGGATGATGATGGCCGGCGCCAGCTTGAGCAGGCTGAGCATGCCGTTGGGCTTGTATTGCGTGAAGGTGTTTTCCGCCACCAGCATCATCAGTGCCACCGCGATCAGTACCTTGTCGGCGATGGGATCGAGCATGCGGCCGAAATCCGACCCTGCCTTTAGCTTGCGGGCGGCGAAACCGTCCAGCCAGTCGCTGATGCTGGCGGTGGCAAAGACCAGGAAGGCGATGATGCGGGCAAGGTCGCCCGGCAGCACAAAGGCGATGGCGAACACCGGCACCAGGACGATGCGCATGATGGTGAGGGCGTTGGGCAGGCCGGTCATGGCGGCAGTCTAGAGCGGTTCCCGGAAAAGTGTGTAGGGGTTTTCCGCCCCGGAACCCGCGACAAAAGAAAGTCCGGGCCTAAGCGACTTGTCACCCGCCCGGATGAAAAAAGTCATAGATTTTCCGGGCCAGCGTGGCACTGACCCCTTCCACCGAGGACAGGTCGGCAAGGCTGGCGGCGGAAACCGCCTTGGCCGAGCCGAAATGCTGCAGCAGGGCGCGTTTCCTGCCCGCGCCGATACCGGTGATCTCGTCCAGCGGATTGGCGCCGATGGCGGCACTGCGCTTCTTGCGATGGCCGCCGATGACGAAACGGTGCGCTTCGTCGCGCAGCCGTTGCAGGTAGTAGAGGACCGGGCTTTTGGGATCCAGCCGGAAAGGTTCCCTGCCGGGAAGGTAGAAATGCTCGCGCCCGGCATCGCGGTCCGGTCCCTTGGAGATGGCGGCCAGCGCCACATCCTCTACCCCGAGGTCGGCGAAGACCTGGCAGGCAATCGCCAGCTGGCCCGGACCGCCGTCGATCAGCACCAGGTCTGGGCGGCGCCATTTCTCGTCCTTGTCCGTCTCGGCTTCCTCCTTGACCATGCGCGCAAAGCGCCGGCTCAGCACCTCGCGCATCATGGCATAGTCGTCGCCGGGGGTAAGGTCGGCGGCCTTGATGTTGAACTTCCGGTATTGCGCCTTTTCGAAGCCTTCGGGGCCCGCCACGATGAAGGCGCCCAGGGCATGTGCTCCCTGGATGTGGGAATTGTCATAGACCTCGATGCGCCGGGGCATGGCCTCCAGTCCAAACGTGTCGGCCACGCCTTCCAGCAGCTGTGTCTGGGCGCTGTTCTCGGCCAGGCGGCGCCCCAGCTGCTCGCGGGCATTGGCCAGGGCGCGTTCCATGATCTCGCGCTTTTCGCCCCGTTGCGGCACGCTCACCTCCACCTTGTGGCCGGCGCTGGCGGAAAGCGCCTCGGCCATCAGGGCGGCGCCCGCCATCGGATGCGATACCAGCAGCAGCCTAGGGGCGGGACGTTCGTCGTAGAACTGGCAGATGAAGGATTCCAGGACCTCCTGCGGTTCCATGTCGAAAGGCTGCCTCGGAAAATAGGGCCGGTTGCCCCAGTTCTGCCCGGCGCGGAAGAAGAAGACCTGGATGCAGACCTGGCCGCCCTCGGCGTGGAGAGCGAAAAGATCGGCCTCGTCGAAGGTCGAAGGATTGACCCCTTGCGACGACTGGATGTGGCTCATGGCGCGCAGGCGGTCGCGCAGGCGGGCGGCACGCTCGAAGTCCAGCGCCTCGGCGGCCTCGGCCATCTCGGCCTTCAATTCCTTCTGGACGGCGGCGCTCCTGCCGGAAAGGAAATTCTCCGCCTCCTCCACCAGAGCGTTGTAGCCGGCAAGGTCGATGCGCTGCACGCAGGGCGCGCTGCAGCGCTTGATCTGGAACAGCAGGCAGGGGCGGGTGCGGCTGTCGAACACCGAATCCGAGCAGGAGCGGAGCAGGAAGGCGCGCTGCAGTGTGTTCAGCGTGCGCGTCACGGCCCCCGCCGAGGCGAAGGGGCCGTAATAGACGCCTTTGGTGGTCCTGGCGCCGCGATGCTTGAGCAGCTGGGGATAGGGGTGGTCTTCCCGCAGCAGGATGTTGGGAAAGCTCTTGTCGTCGCGGTAGGAGACGTTGTAGCGCGGCTTCAGCCGCTTAATCAGGTTCGATTCCAGAAGCAGCGCCTCGGTTTCCGAGGCGGTGGTGACGAACAGCATCTCCGCCGTCTCGGCGATCATCCGGGTGAGGCGGTCGCTATGGACGCGGCCCTGGGCGTAGGAGGCGACGCGCTTCCGCAGGCTCTTGGCCTTGCCGACATAAAGCACATCGCCCGCCGCGTTCAGCATACGGTAGACGCCGGGGGCGTCGGGCAGGGTCTTGAGATAGGCCTGGATGCGGGCGACGCCCCTCAGGGACGTTTCGTCGGAACTCATGCCACCAGCATATTAGCGCGACCGCTCGATTTCTATTCCGACGCTCTCGGCGGCGGTGAGGGCTTCCAGCTTTTCAACCCGCACCCGAACCGTGCGGACGCGCGCATCCTCGAAACAGGCGGCGGCGATGCGTTCGGCCAGGGTTTCGGCCAGGCGGACATGGCCCTCAGCGATGATGGCGCGGATGCGCTTCTCGATGACATGATAGTCCACCACATTCTCCAGCATGTCTCCGGCATCGGCGATGTCGTCTGTGGCGAGATCGACATTGATCCGGACCTTCTGGGTGCGGCCTTCTTCGCGGGCATAGACGCCGATATGGGCCGCCAGTTCCAGGTTGCGGATGAAGACATGGCGGATGCCACGCGCGGCGCTGGCGTAGGGGCCGTTCATTCCGTTACCTGCACGTCCGGGGTCTGCCAGATCAGGTGCTGGCCGCCATCCACCGCGATCATCTGGCCAGTGACCGAAGGGGCATCCAGCAGGTAGCGCACGGCGGTGCAGATGTCTGCCGGTTCGGCGCCATGGCCAAGAAGGGTGGCGGCGCGCTGGCGGTCGAAATCGGCGGCAGACTGGCGCTCGTTGCGCAAGGTCGGTCCCGGCCCGACCGCGTTGACGCGCACGCGCGGTGCCATCCCCTGGGCCAGGGTGGTGGTGAGCCAGTAAAGACCCGCCTTGGAGAGGGAATAAGAAAGAAATTGCGGCGTCGGCTTGAGCACCCGCTGGTCGATGATGTTGATGATGGCGCCCTGCGCGCCGGGGGGCAGCTGGGCGGCAAAGGCTTGCGCCAGCACCAGTGGCGCGCGCAGATTGACCTCGACATGGAGGTCCCAGCTTTCACGGGTGGCGCTTTGCCAGTCGTCATTCTC
>CAZYGO010000432.1:0-2602 GCA_964647455.1 uncultured Rhizobium sp. | reverse complement strand
TCGGCCATGTCCTGCCGGCTCATCGGCAGCTCGACATGCACCTGGCGGCCGTGCCGGCCCGCCCAGGAAAGCAGGAAAGAGGCGACCTTCTCCGCCGCGGCGCGGCGGCCGAGCAGGAAGGCATGCTTCTGCGCATGGCTGACGCTCTGCATGGCAAAGGAAAGCAGCTGGCGCGCCAGAGTCTCGTCGTGAAGAGCCGCCGCCTCGACGCCGCGGCGGCGATAGGCGATCAGATTGCAGTCCGTCACGGCCTCGGCGCTCAGCATCCGGGCATCTTCGAGCTCGAAGCCGAAAACATCGCCCGCAGTGTAGAAGGCCTCGATCTGGCGGCGGCCGTCGCTGAGGAATTTGCAGGTCCGCACCGTGCCGGAGACAATGCGGAAGAAAATGTCGGCACCATCGCCTTCGGCGAAGATTTCGCGGCCTTCGGCGACATGGTTGACGGCGCCGACCCGGAGAGCTTCGCGCCCCTCATCCAGGGCGGCGATGGCGCCGGTGCGGGCGACCAGGGCGGCGGCGGGGGCAAGGACGCGGGCGGTTGCGATATGGGGCATGGCGGTTCTCCCTCAAGCGATGTCCCCGTGTAGGCAAGGCGCGCCGCCCGCGAAATTCGGTTTGCTCCTAAGGGAAAATACGTAGCGCCAGGGGGCGCCCGGGCCGGAAAACGTGCTAAGTTCCGGGAATGCCTCCCGATTTGACCCCGCCATGAACGCAAAAAGCGACATGGGCCGCCTGGCGGCCATCGTGGCATCCTCCGACGACGCCATCATCGCCAAGACGCTGGACGGGATCGTGACCGACTGGAATCGCGGCGCCGAGCAGGTTTTCGGCTATGGCGCCGCCGAGATGATCGGCCAGCCGATTTCCCTGCTGCTGCCCCCCGGCCGGGAAACCGAGGAAGACGAAATCCTGCACCGGGTCCGGCACGGTGAGCGCATCGAGCATTTCGTGACCCAACGTCGCCGCAAGGACGGCGAAATCATCGACGTGTCGGTGACGATTTCCCCCCTGCGCGACGAGAATGGGACGCTGGTGGGGGCCTCCAAGGTGGCGCGCGACATCACGGCGACGCGGCGCGCCCAGGATCAGCTGCGGGAGCGCGAGGCGCATCTGCAATCGGTGCTGGACACCGTGCCCGACGCGATGGTCATCATCGACGCCCAGGGCCTGATACAGTCCTTCAGCGCCACCGCCACGCGCCTGTTCGGCTATGACGCGGACGAGGTCGCGGGCCGCAACATCTCGATGCTGATGCCGCCGCCCTATCGGGAACAGCATGACGCCTACCTGGCGCGGTATCTCGCCACCGGCGAGCGCCGCATCATCGGAACCGGCCGGCTGGTGGTCGGCCAGCGCAAGGACGGCTCGACCTTCCCGATGGAACTGGCGGTCGGTGAGATGCGATCGGGCAATCGGCGATTCTTCACGGGCTTTGTCCGCGACCTCACCGAGCGGCAGGAGACCCAGAAACGGCTGCAGGATCTGCAATCGGAACTGATTTTCATGGGCCGCTTCACGGCCCTGGGCGAAATGGCCTCGACACTGGCGCACGAGCTCAACCAGCCGCTGACGGCCGCCACCAGCTATCTCAACGGCGCCAGGCGCCTGCTGGACAGCGGCAAGAATCCGGCCATGGTTCGCGAGGCGGTGGAAAACGCCGCCGCCCAGATGTTGCGAGCGGGTCATATCATCAAGCGTCTGCGCGAATTCGTGGCGCGGGGAGAAAGCGAACGGCACGTCGAGGATCTCTCCAAGCTGATCGAGGAAGCCTCCGCCCTCGCCATGGTGGGCGCGCGCGAAACCGGGGTTCGCATCTCCTTCACCTTCGATGCCGACGCCTCGCAGGTGCTGGCCGACAAGGTGCAGATTCAACAGGTCTTGCTCAACCTGATCCGCAACGGCATGGAAGCGATGCAGGAGAGCGCGGTACGCGAACTCAACGTTTCCTCGCACCGGGTCGATGAGGGCATGGTGGAAATCGCCGTGGCCGATACCGGGAGCGGCATCGCGCCGGAGATCATGGACCAGCTGTTCCAGCCTTTCGTGACCACGAAGAAAACGGGCATGGGCGTGGGGCTCTCGATTGCCCGCACCATTGTGGAAAGCCATGGCGGGCGCCTCTGGGCCGAGGCCCGGCCCGGCGGCGGCACGGTTTTTCGCCTGACATTGCGTCTCGCCGAAGGGGATTATGCCGATGAGCGCTAGCCACACCGTCCACCTCATCGACGATGACGAGGATGTCCGGAAGGCGCTGGCATTCCTGCTGGGAACGGCTGGTCACGCGGTCAAGGTCTATGAATCCGCCACGGCGTTCCTCGAAAAGCTCGATGGGATGCAGCCGGGCTGCATCGTCAGCGACGTTCGCATGCCCGGCGTCGATGGCCTGGAATTGCAGCGCCGGCTCAAGGAAAGGAAGGTTTTGCTGCCCATCGTCATCATGACCGGGCATGCCGACGTGCCGCTGGCGGTGCAGGCAATGAAACTGGGCGCGGTCGACTTCATCGAAAAACCCTTCGCCGACGATGTCATGCTCGATGCCATAGATCGCGCCCTGGCGGCGGCGCGGCCGGGAACCGATGGCGAGACGGCGAAGATCAACGCC
>CAZYGO010000431.1:0-5534 GCA_964647455.1 uncultured Rhizobium sp. | reverse complement strand
AAAAGTGTCACAAATGGGCGCCGCAAGGCAACCTGCCGCAGGCCGGAAAGGGCGGATACCCACACCGGGCGGCATCGGCGCGTGGGGCGGAACGTTCCGGTTATTTCGGCTGCGGCGTGGTGCGCAGATAGGGTTTCACGGTCTTGTAGCCGGGGAACAGCTTGTCGGCCTCCTCGTTGCTGACCGCGGCGGTAATGATGACGTCGCCACCCTGTTTCCAGTCGGCCGGGGTTGCCACCTTGTGCCGGGCATTGAGCTGGATGGAGTCGATCACCCGCAGGATCTCGTCGAAGTTGCGGCCGCAGGTCATGGGATAGACCAGGATCAGCTTGATGCGCTTGTCCGGCCCGATGATGAAGACGTTGCGCACCGTGGCGTTGTTGGCGGGCGTGCGCCCGTCGGAGGTGCCGGGCTCGTCGGCCGGCAGCATGCCATAGAGCTTGGAGACCGCCAGGTCGGTGTCGCCGATCATGGGGAAGTTGGGGCCGATGCCCTGCGTCTCGGCGAAGTCGGCGGCCCATTTCTCATGGTTGCCGACCGGATCCACCGACAGGCCCAGCACCTTGACGCCGCGCCGGTCGAATTCCGGCTTCAGCTTCGCCACCGCGCCCAGCTCGGTGGTGCAGACCGGCGTGAAATCCTTGGGATGGGAGAAGAACAGCACCCACTTGTCCCCGGCCCAGTCATGGAAGTGCAGTCGGCCCTCGGTGGAATCGGCGGTGAAGTCGGGGGCGATGTCGTTGATGGACAGGGTCATGGGCGGTTCCTCTCGAACGGAGCCGGACACTAGCGCCGGACTGCGGCGACGGCCAGCGGGGGCAGCCATGCGGACGGCGCCCTTGATCGAGGCGTGGCCGGGTCTATAAGTGCAATCAGGTGCAAGGTGTAGGGAACACGGGTTCGATGCCGTGGCTGCCCCCGCAACTGTAACCGGCGAGCTTTCGTCCATATGCCACTGGGGAAACCTGGGAAGGCGGGCGGGGGCGCCGACCCGGAAGCCAGGAAACCTGCCTCGCGCCGTCGTCTTGCAGTCCGCCGGGGTGCGCGGGATGCAGCGGGGTAAACCGCAGCGGCGACAAAGCCGGAGTCGCGCGCGGGGACCTTATGAGATTTTCCAGCCTGTCCCACCCCGCGTCTCCCCATTTGGAGACTGCCATCGTGAAGACGCTTTTGCTTTCCACCACCGCGCTTGTCCTTGCCCTGGCGCCGCCCGGCGCCCGGGCCGATGAAGCCATCCTCGTCACCGCCACCCGCGTGCCCATCCCGGCCTCGCAGGTGGGCGGCAGCGTCGATCTGGTCACCGCCGACGAGATCGCGGCGCGGCAGTGGCGCTCGCTGCCGGACATCCTGGCGACGCTGCCGGGGCTGAATGTGATGCGCGCCGGCGGGGAGGGCGGCCAGACCTCGCTCTTCACCCGTGGCACCAATGCCAACCACACCAAGGTGCTGCTCGATGGCGTCGACATCTCCGATCCCACCACGCCGTCCGGCGCGGTTGATCTGGGCCGGGTGCTGGCGGGCGACGTGGCGAAGGTCGAGATGCTGCGCGGGCCCGCCTCCGGCCTCTATGGCGGCGATGCGATTGGCGGGGTGATCAACATCATCACAAAGGCCGGCGAGGGGCCGCTGTCGGCGACGGCGCGCCTGGAAGGCGGCGGCTTCGACACCTTCAACCAGTTCGGCGAAGTCTCGGGCTCGCAGGGCGGCTTCCACTATCGCGCCAGCATCCAGCACGCCCATGCCGGGGCGACACCGGTGACGCCGCTGAACCTCCTGCCGGCCGGGCAGGCGCGCAACGACGATTACTTCGACGGCGCCACCGCCAGCACCCGCCTGGGCTACGACCTCGGCGGCGATTTCGACCTCGGCCTGACGGCGCGCTGGTCGGGCAATCTGTCGAAAGTGACGGGCGACGCCTTCGATCCCGTCACCTTCGCCGTCTTCCCCTCGCCCAGCCGCACGCGCATCAGCAGCCAGCAATATGACGCGCGCGGCACGGCGCACTGGACGCTGGGCTGGCTCGACCAGACCCTCGGCCTGGCCTATGGCAGCGGCCAGAGCCGCAGCGCCGATCCCAGCAACGGCCTATCCGCCAGTTCCGGCGAACGGGTGAAGCTGGACTGGCAGGGAATCACGCGCGCCGCTGACGGCCAGACAATCGTGCTGGGCGCCGAAACCGCGCGCGACGCCGTGCACCTGCCGCTCTCGGCCGGCTACACCACCGATGCGGGCTATGCCGAACTGCAGTCGGACTGGGGCGGTGGCATCTTCAGCGCCGCTTCCCTCCGCTATGACGACAACAGCCAGTTCGGCGGCAGGCTGACCTGGCGCGTCGCGCCCGCCGTGGCGCTGGGCGACAGCGGCATCCGCCTGAAGGCCAGCGCCGGCACCGGCTTCAAGGCGCCGTCACTGGACCTGCTCTATCATTCCTATCCGGCGTTCTTCTTCTTCGCCAATCCCAACCTCAAGCCGGAGACCAGCACCGGCTATGAGTTGGGCGCCGATTGGAAGGGCTTGGGCGGGTTCAGCGTCGGGGCGACCTGGTTCCATAACGACATCAGGAACCTGATCACCACCGACCCGGTCACCTTCTCCACCAGCGTCAACCTCAACAAGGCGCGCACGCAAGGCGTGGAACTGTTCGCGGCCTGGGCGGCGCTGGACATGCTGCATCTGCGCGCGGATTACAGCTATACCGACGCCATTGACGCCTCGACCGGGCTGGGGCTGCTGCGCCGTCCGCGCAATAAGGCCAGCCTGGCGGCGGACTGGCGGTTCCTGCCCCAGGCGGGCGTCAATGCCACGCTGCTCTATGTTGGACCCTGGATCGACGGCAGCCGCGACTTCTCGGTGCCGCGCCTGAAAACCGGCGGCTATGTCACCGTCGCCCTGGCCGGCCATTACGACCTGGACGAACGCTTCACGCTTTTCGCCCGGGCCGATAACCTGTTTGACGAGGACTACCAGAACCCGGTCGGGTTCCTGGGACCGGAGCGGGCCTTCTATGCCGGCGTGCAAGCGAAGCTTTAGTCTTGCGCTGTTCGCGTCGATCCTGCTTTGCGGGATCGGCGCGAGCCGTGCCCAGCCTCCCCCGCGTTGCGAAGCAACCGGCGGGGGAGGTACCCGCAGCACGCAGGTCGCTTGCGACCGTGGCGTGCGAAGGGCGGAGGGGGCACCAAAGCGCATCATGTCGCTCAACATCTGCACCGACCAGCTGCTGCTGGCGCTGGCGCCGGAAAGCCGCATCGCCTCGCTCACCTTCATGGCGCGCGAGCAGGGACCGCGGACGCTGTGGCCGCAGGCCGGGCGCATTCCCGTCAATTACGGCTCGGCCGAGGAAGTGCTGGCGGCGCATCCCGACCTGGTGCTGGCCGGGCCTTTCCTGCCGCCCCTGACCAGGGCGCTGCTGGCGCGAAGCGGCGCGAAAGTGGTGGAGGTGCCGCTGGCCGAGAATTTCGCGCAGATCCGCGCCGTCACGCGCCTGGTGGCGCATGCGATCGGCGAGGACAGGCGCGGCGAGGTGCTGCTCGCGCGGATGGACGCGCAGTTGCGCGAAGCCGCCGCGCATCGTCCGGCAATGCCCGTCCGCGTCGCCGAATGGGGCAATGGCGGCCAGGTGCCTGGCGGCGCCGGCCTGTTCGGCACCCTGTTGCGCACCGCGGGCGCCCGCAACATCACCGCCGGCGGCGGTTATTATGATGTCGAGGCGCTGGTGGCGCAGAAACCGCAGGCCCTGCTCTACAGCGACGCCTATCGCGGCCTGGCCAGCCTGCGCGCCGACCAGGACGATCATCCCGCCCTCACCGGGCGGCTGCCGCACATCTATTACTCCGCCTTCTATGGCTGCGGCGTGCCGCAACTGGCGGCGTCGGTGCTGCGCCTGCAGCGCGACCTTGCGGCGGTGACGCCATGAAGCGCCTGACGATGCTGCTGCTGGCGCTGGGCGCGCTCGCCTTCGCCGCCTCGCTGCTGGCGGGACGTGTGTGGCTGCCGCCGTCATCGCTGCTGGATGCATTCACCGGCAGGGACAGCATGGCGGTGCTGATCGTCACCGAGATACGGCTGCCACGCAGCGTGCTGGCGCTGGTGACCGGGGCGGTGCTGGGCCTGTCGGGCGCGGTGCTGCAGGGTTTCACCCGCAATCCGCTGGCCGAGCCGGCCCTGCTCGGTGTTTCCAGCGGCGCGGCGCTGGGGGCGGTGATCGCGATCTATTTCGGGCTGGCGGCGGTTTCGCCGGTGGCCGGACCGCTGATGGGCATGGCGGGCGGGCTTTGCGCCTGCGCGCTGACCTTCGCGCTCGGAAATAATTTTGGAAGAGGGGGCGGCACGGTGGCGCTGGTGCTGGCGGGCGCGGCCGTCTCCAGCCTGACGGCGGCGGGCATCGCGCTGGCGCTCAACTTTGCGCCCAATCCTTACGCGGCCTATGAGATCATGTCCTGGCTGCTGGGCTCGCTGGCCGACAAGAGCTGGAGCCAGGTGCTGCTGATCCTGCCTTTCGCGCTGGCGGGCGGCGCCCTGCTGGCGCTGACGGGCCGGGGGCTCGACGCGCTGGCGCTGGGCGAGGCGCAGGCGCAAAGCCTGGGCATCCATCTGGGCCGGCTGGCGGCGCTGACGGTGGCGGGCACAGCGCTGGCGGTGGGGGCGGTGACGTCGGTGACGGGCGCCATCGGCTTCATCGGCCTGGTGGCGCCGCATCTGGTGCGCCCGCTTGTGGCCTACTCGCCGCGCCGCACGTTGCTGCCCGCCGCACTGACAGGGGCGGTGCTGCTGCTTTGTTCTGACATCGCCGCAAGGCTGGTGCATACCAATCCGGAACTGCGCCTGGGCGTCTTCACCAGCCTTTTGGGCACGCCCTTCTTCTTCTGGCTGGTGGTCCGCATCCGCAAGACTTCGCCATGAGGAAGATTGGGCCATGACGATCCTGGCGGTCGACAGGGTGACGGTGCGGCGCCCCATGCCGGGGAAAAACGGCCGGGCCATCCTGCGCGATGTCTCGCTCCAGGCCCATGCCGGCGAGTTCATCGCCGTGATCGGCCCCAATGGCGCGGGCAAGTCCACGCTGCTGAAGGTCTTGGCCGGCCTGCTCGTCCCCGATGACGGTTTGGTGACTCTCGATGCCCACCGGCTGGGGCAGCTACCGGGCCTGACGCTGGCGCGCCGCCGGGCCTATCTGCCGCAGAACCCGCATGTCGAATGGCCGCTGCCGGTGGAGCGGCTGGTGGCGCTGGGGCTGACGCCGCATCTGCCCGCGGTCGGGCCGCTGCCGGAAAGCTTCACCGCGGCGGTCGGCGCGGCGCTGGCGGCCTGCGACCTGGTGACTCAGCGGCAGCAGCCGGTGACGACGCTGTCGGGCGGCGAATTCGCCCGCGCCATGCTGGCGCGCGCCCTGGTCGGCGATCCGCAGATCCTGATCGTGGACGAGCCGGTCACGGGCCTCGACCCCCGCCATGCGATGGCGACGATGCGGCTGCTGTCGGAGCAGGCGCGGCGCGGAAAGCTTGTGATTGCGAGCCTGCATGATCTGACGCTGGCGG
>CAZYGO010000430.1:0-3246 GCA_964647455.1 uncultured Rhizobium sp. | reverse complement strand
GTTGAAGCGGTCGAAATAGAAGGCGACGCCCAGGTTCGACAGGATCACGGCGATGGCGGTGACCGCCACCAGCTGGACAGCCAGGGTCTTGGGCCAGAGCGGAAAGCGCATCAGGCGTTCTCCGGGTCCATGGCGAAAATGTAGCCGCCGCCCCACACCGTCTTGATGTAGCGCGGGTTCTTGGGATCGGGCTCGATCTTCTTGCGCAGGCGCGAGACGTGATTGTCGATCGAGCGGTCGAACAGGTCGGCATCGCGGCCCTTGGTGAGGTCGAGCAGCTGGTTGCGGGTGAGCGCGATCTTGGGCCGTTCCAGAAGCGCGGTGAGCAGGCGGAATTCGCTGGAGGATAGCGGCAGGGCGACACCATCGGTGCCGATCAGCTCCCGCTGGCCGGTATCCAGGGTCCAGTCGCCGAAGCGGATGCGCTCGGCCCCGGGCGGGGTCTGGCGCGGCGGCAACGCCTGGGTCCGGCGCAGCACGGCGGCGATGCGGGCCACCAGCTCGCGGGGACTGAAGGGCTTGGAGATGTAGTCGTCGGCGCCCATTTCCAGGCCGACGATGCGGTCCACTTCCTCGCCCTTGGCGGTGAGCAGCACCACCGGGATCTGGGAGGTCTCGCGCAGGGAGCGGCAGAGCGACAGGCCGTCCTCGCCCGGCATCATGATGTCCAGCACCACCAGGTCGATGGCGGCGCCCTTCATCACCTTCCGGGCGGCGGCGGCATCGGCGGCCGTGGTCGCGCGATAGCCATGCTCGCGCAGATAGCGCGCCAGCGGCTCGCGGATATCGCGCGCATCCTCGACCAGGAGGATATGCGGCTTCGCCTCGTCCTTGCTCATCGGTTTCAAGTTTGCGGCCCCGGCTTTTTCAACGCAAACAAGGATTTGTCGCAAATCCTCTCAAAGGCCGGGAGCATGCGTCATTTGCGCCAAAATTGGAAATCCCGGGGCTGGCCGGCAACGCGCCGGCGCGTGTTGCACTCTCCTGGCGAGCGCGGCGCCGCTGCGCGGCCGGCCACGGTGCGAGGCACGGAATTGACCGTAGTCACCCCCCTCAAATGTGGGGTTCGCGGGCTCGATGGCGTGCATGGCAGGCTATCAGGGGTTGTACCGGCCTTCCGGCCGGTTTTGGGGGTATGTTCATGGATGGCGTTACCGGGCTGGACGCGCCGCCGTCCGCGCCAGGCGTGGGTCGGCAGACGATCAGCGGCTTCGTCAAATGGTTCGACGCCCACAAGGGCTATGGCTTTGTTTCCATCCAGGATGGCGACGTCCTTCTGCACCAGACCTGCGTGCGCGAATCGGGCTTCCGCCAGGTGCTGGAAGGCGCCAGCGTCACCTGCGAGATCGCCCGCGGTCCCAAGGGGCTGCAGGCGGTGCGGCTGCTGCAGGTTGACAATGGCACCGCCCACCTGATGCCGTCGCCGGCGGAACGGCAGATGCGCAACACCGTCGCCCCGCGCGGGCCCTCCTTCGACGCCATGGTCAAATGGTTCGACCGCAGCAAGGGCTATGGTTTCATCTCGCGCGGGCAGGGCACGGCCGACATCTTCATCCATATGGAAACGCTGCGCCGTTGCGCCGTGCGCGAGCTGCACGAGGGCCAGCGCGTCCGGGTGCGTGTCGGCGACGGACCCAAGGGCGAGCTGGTCGCCGAGATCGCGCTGCTCGACCATTAGCGTGCGGGCGGCCGGGCCGCGGCGCCGGATCATGAACGGGACGCCATTTGCTTTTGCGGGCGGCACTGGGAATAGTCGCCGCCCATGCGATCGCCGCTTCTCGCCCTTTTCCTGTCGCTGCTGACATCGGCCTGCGCCGCGGCCCAGCCGGCCTGCCCGGCGCCCAGGGCCATGCGCTTCGAGGTGACGGGCGAGGTGCGCCGCTCGGACCTGGCCTTCACCGAGGGGCTCGAATTCCATGGCGGCGCCCTCTACGAGAGCAGCGGCGATGTCTTCGGCACCTCCCGCGTCGAGCGCATCGATCCGGCCACCGGCAAGGCGACGACGCTGGTTGACGGCGGCCACGCCTATTTCGGCGAAGGCCTGACCATCTTCGGCAACCGCCTCTACCAGATGACCTGGCGAGAACACCGCGTCTTCGTGCGCGACCTCAAGGGCAAGGCGCTGCGCGAATTACGCAACCCCCGCGAAGGCTGGGGCCTGACCCATGATGCGAGCCGGCTGATCGCCAGCGACGGCAGCGACCAGCTCTTCTTCCTGCGGCCATCCGATTTCGCCACCCTGGGCTCGGTGGCGGTGCGCGAGGGAACGCAGCCCGTCCACCAGATCAACGAACTCGAATATGTGGACGGCGCCGTCTATGCCAATGTCTTCGAAACCTGGCGGGTGCTGAAGATCGATCCGGCCAGCGGCTGCGTGCTGGCGGCGGCCGACCTGTCGGGCCTGCATGCCCGCTTCTCCGAGGCCGACCGCGCCCATGTCGATGGCGAGATCAATTTTGTCCTCAACGGCATCGCCCATGACCCGGGAACCGGGCTTTTCACCGTTACCGGGAAATACTGGCCAATCCTGTTCACCGGGCGGTTCATCGAATAGGTCGCGCCTTGAACCGGGCAGGGGCAGCGTGTAATCCGGTCCGGATCGGGGCGTAGCTCAGCCTGGTAGAGCACTAGCTTTGGGAGCTAGGGGTCGAGAGTTCGAATCCCTCCGCCCCGACCATCCCCGTTTTCGTTGGCGAGCACAGCGAGCCTACGAACAACGGAGGACCGCTTCGAGCCCGAAGGGCGAGGGCGGCGCCGGAGGATGGGCTGAGAAATTTGAGGAGAGTTACATGCGCGCCCGCATCTACAAGCCAGCGAAGAATGCCATGCAGTCGGGCAAGGCCCGCACCAGGCTCTGGGTTCTGGAATATGAGCCGGAGGCGCCGCGCGGCATCGACCCCCTGATGGGCTGGACGTCGTCCACCGATATGCGCCAGCAGCTCTGCCTGGAATTCGATACCGCCGAGGAAGCGGTGGCCTATGCCGAAAAGCACAACATCCCCTACCAGGTCTTCGAGCCCCACCTGCCCAGCACGAAGTCCAAGGCCTATGCGGACAATTTCCGTTTCGACCGCCGGATTCCCTGGTCGCATTGAAGGCGTCTTACGGGGAAGTCATTTCCCCTCCCGGACCGGCTATTGTCCAAGTTCCTTGAAATCGGTTAAACGCGTGACATGTCAGGTGTCCCGCGCGGCCCAGCCGCGACGGGCCGCGCCAACCCGGGGAGTGGAGTGATGACAGGCCGTT
>CAZYGO010000429.1:0-10542 GCA_964647455.1 uncultured Rhizobium sp. | reverse complement strand
CCCGCCCGGGTCCAGCTGGTGGCGGCGATGAATCCTTGCAAGTGCGGCTATCTCGGCGATCCGGCGCTCGCCTGCGGCCGGGCCCCCAAATGCGGCGCCGACTATCAGGGCCGCATCTCCGGCCCGCTGTTCGACCGCATTGACTTGCATATCGACGTCGCCGCCGTCTCGGCCGCCGACCTCGCCCTGCCGGCGCCATCGGAAGGCAGCGCCGACGTGGCGGCGCGGGTGGGCGCGGCGCGGGCGATCCAGCGCGAACGCCTGGCGCCGCATGGCCTTCGCACCAATGCCGAAATGGAAGGTGAACTGCTCGACGCCATCGCCGCGCCGGATGCGGCCGGGCGCAAGCTGCTGACCGAGGCGGCGGAACGGATGCAGCTTTCCGCCCGCGGCTATACCCGCGTCCTGAAGGTGGCGCGCACCATCGCCGACCTGGCCGGGGCGCAAGGCGTCGGCAAGGTTCACCTCGCCGAGGCCCTGTCCTACCGGCGGATCGCCCTGCTCTAGGGAACTATCGTTCCGGCAGCCTCGTTATCTTCCCGATTTGGGAGGCTCATCATGAAACCCATCGCTATTGTCGGTCTGGTCCTGATTGTTCTGGGCATTGGCGGGCTGGTCTTCCGCAGCGTCCATTGGACCGAGACCAAGAACGTTGCCAATATCGGCCCCATCCACGTCAATTCCGAGGAAGACCACAGCGTCTGGATTCCCACCGCCGCGGGCATCCTCGCGGTTGTCGCCGGTCTTGGCCTGGTGGTCGCGGGCCGCAAGTCGACCTGACATCTCTTTGCTTCCAGAGGCTTGGCACACGGGGGCGACGCCCGGCGCTCAGCCCGTGAGACGCCAGGCTCCTGCGCGCCGCGACACGCGGCCTTCGCAGGCGCGAAGAACCATTACAACGTTGACATTGGCGGAAACCGCCCGGAATCATGGCGTCCATGCCGCGCCGCGGCCAATGAGAACATATGCCAATTCCCAGGGAGACGCCCATGAGGACCATCAAGATCGGCCTGCCCTTAGCGGCACTTGCCGCTGCCATCGCCTTCGCGCCGCAAAGCTTCGCCCAGTACCAGAATGCGCCGCCCCATGGTCCCCACGAGTTCATGGGCGCCACCGTCAGCGATCCAAAGGGTCCGCTCCCCGACACGTCGCGCATCACCATCCTGCTGCCTGACCAGATCAAATGGACCGGCAACAAGGCCCTGCTTTATGGCGATCCCACCAAGGCCGGCGATCCCTATGGCGTGGCGGTGAAGCTGGCGCCGGGGCAATTCTCCCAGCCGCACACCCTCGCCAATGACCGCTGGGTGTATGTCGCCTCCGGCACCCTGTGGGTGAGCACCAGCGACGCCAAGTCGAGCTATCCGGTCAAGGCCGACAATTTCATCACCAATCTCGCCAAGACCAGCTTCGTGGATGGCAATCGCGCCGGCGCCACCGAGCCCACCGTGCTGATCATCACCGGCGTCGGCTCTCCGGATAATCGCATCATGAGCGATTATGCCCAGACCACCACTGTCAAAGTGAGCGATCCCGCCGGGCCGGCGCCGGACGCCTCGCACATGACGATCACCGCGGTCTCGACCACCGGCAACCAGAACCTCTATGGCGGCGGTCAGCAGGCCCAGACCGAAGGCACACCGTATGGCGTGGTTCAGATCTGGGCACCGGGGCGCTATTCCTCGCCGCACTACCATCCACACCCGCGCTACATCTATGTTCTCACCGGCACCTGGTGGGTCAGTTCCAGCACCTATCATGACACCCGGCTGACCTATCCGGTGCCGGCCGGCAGCTTCGTGCAGGACCTGCCCAAGGGCATCCACTGGGACGGCAACCGTATCAACGATCCGCAGACCACGCGCCTCTACATCACCGGCATCGCGCCGGCGACCAACCAGGCCGTGGATGAGGACGGCAAGGAAGTGATGAACGCCGGGCGCGGTGGCCGCGGCGGCGCGGCGGGCGGTGCGCCGGCTGCCGGCCGAGGCAACTAAGCCGGAGTTCGCGTAAAACTGCGCCGCCCGCCCTGATGGACGGGCGGCGCTGCCATGTGAGGGGGAACCAATGAACGATGACGGCGGCCGGAAATTCCATCCGGTCTATCTGTTGCTGCTGCTGCCCTTCGTGGCGCTGCTCTGGGTTCCTTCCTATGACCGGGCCGAGCCGGCGCTGTTCGGGATTCCCTTCTTCTTCTGGTACCAGATGGTCTGGACGCTGCTCGGCGCGCTCTGCACCTGGCCGGTGTATCTGCACGAGGAGCGCCGCCGCAAATGAGCGCCCATCCTGTCGCCATCATCGTCTTCCTTGTCCTGTTCGTCCTGGTCTCGGCGCTGGGCTTCGTCGCCACGCGCTGGCGCAAGGCCGACCTGCACAGCGTCCATGAATGGGGCCTGGGCGGGCGCAGCTTCGGCACCCTGATCACTTGGGTCCTGCTGGGCGGCGACCTCTATACCGCCTACACCTTCCTCGCCGTGCCGGCGGCGATCTTCGGCACCGGTGCCATCGGCTTCTTCGCCGTGCCTTTCACCATTCTGATCTATCCCATTCTCTTCGCCTGCTTCCCGCGCCTTTGGTCGGTGGCCAAGAAGCATGGCTATGTCACGGCGGCCGACTATGTGCGCGGCCGCTTCGGTTCGGAGTTGCTGTCACTGGCCATCGCGGTCACCGGCATCGCAGCGGTGATCCCCTATGTGGCGCTGCAGCTTGTGGGCATGCAGGTGGTGTTCGCAGGCTTGGGCATCCCGGCCAGTTTCGCCGGCATTCCCAACCTGCCGGTGATCGTCGCCTTCGGCGTGCTGGCGGCCTACACCTATTCCAGCGGCCTGCGCGGCACCGCGCTCACCGCCGTGGTCAAGGACGTGCTGATCTACACCACGGTGCTGACTGCGATCATCGTGATCCCGGCCCAGCTTGGCGGCTATGCCAAGGTGTTCGGCAGCATCGATGCCAAGATGCTGACGCTGCCGCGGGGCAGCGACACCAGCCTGGGCGGCACCTTCACCTACGCCAGCCTGGCGCTGGGCTCGGCGCTGGCGCTGTTCCTCTATCCGCACTCGCTGACGGGCATCCTGTCCTCGTCCTCGAGCCTGGCGATCCGCAAGAATGCCATCCTGCTGCCGACCTATTCGCTGGCGCTCGCCCTTTTGGCGCTGCTCGGCTACATGGCGCTGGCGGCGGGCATCAAGGCGATGCCGGAATATGCCTCCGGCTTCGCCGCCTTCGGCAACAATTTCGCCATTCCGGCGCTGTTCCTGCACATGTTTCCGTCCTGGTTCGTCGGCCTGGCCTTCGCCGCCATCGCCATCGGCGCGCTGGTGCCGGCCTCGATCATGGCGATCGCCAGCGGCAACCTCTTCACCCGCAACATCTACAAGGCCTTCCTGGCGCCCGACTGCAGCGCCCGACAGGAAGCGCGCGCCGCCAAGCTGGCCTCGCTGTCGGTGAAGGTGCTGGCGCTGGTGTTCGTGCTGGTCTTCCCGACCAAGGCGGCGATCCAGCTGCAGCTTCTGGGCGGCGTGTGGATCTGCCAGACCCTGCCGGCGGTGCTGCTGTCGCTCTATACGCGCTGGTTCCATCCGGCCGGCCTGTTTGCCGGCTGGGCCGCGGGCATTATCAGCGGCTCGGTGATGGCCTGGCAGCTAGGACTGGCCAGCAATGTCTATCCGCTGCATATCGGCGGGCTGACCGTGCCCTGCTATGGCGCGGTGCTGGCGCTGCTGCTCAACCTGGCCGTGACGGTGGTGGTGACGCTGGCGATGAACGTCATCAGCCCCAACCGCCAGGACGAGACGGTTCCAGCCGATTATCGCGGCTGATCCGATGGTTGATGGCAAGACGAAGGCCGCCTCGAACGGGCGGCCTTTTTCCTGGATTTGACGCGCCCCGCCGGAGCCGCGATGCTTTGCGGCAACGCCCCGGCGAGGGCTGCAGCAACAGCCAGGAGAGGCCCATGAACCCCATCAGCAGATTTGCCGTGCCGGCGCTGGCCGTCGCGGCTGGCGCGGCCCTTGTCTTCGCGCCCCATGGCTTTGCCCAGAACGCGGCGCCAGCCGGGCCCGCCGCCGGCGCGCCGGACGTCGTCACCGTCAACGATCCGCCGGGGCCGCCGCCCAATCCCGCCAACATTCCCTTCGTGCTGCCCAAGGACATCAAGTGGACGGGGCGGCCGGGACAGCAGGAAACCGCCAACCTTTATGGCAACCCCAACCAGCCCGGCCCCTACGCCATCCTCATCAAATGGTATCCGGGCAATTTTTCCCGCCCCCATACCCATGACAAGACGCGCTGGATCTATGTCGTCTCCGGCACCTGGTGGGTGAGCTCGTCCAGCGTCTTCGACGTGCGCACCACCTATCCGCTCCACGCCGGCAGCTTCTCCACCGATGAGGCGGGCGCGGTCCATTTCGACGGGGCGCGCAAGGGCGAAAAGGAGCCGGGCGTGATCCTGCTGGCGGGCATCGGCCCGGTGAACAGCGTCCAGGTGGATGAGAGCGGCAAGCCCCGCCCGCCCGCGCCTGCCGCGGGCCGCGGCAACTAGCATTGCCCGGCGAAGGAAAAATGGGCCGCTCCGTAAGGGGCGGCCTTTTATTTTTGCGCCCGCATTGAGCGCAGCGAATTTTGGTTCCTGACCAGGAGCGCCGAGCGATGTGGGCATTGGCCCATGAGCGAAGGCACAACGCCGTCAGGGGCCAAAAGGCGCGCGCTCAACCGAAGCGGCCGGTGATGTACTGCTCAGTCTGCTTCTTGTCGGGCGCGGTGAAGATCTTCTCGGTCGGGCCATACTCGATCAGTTCGCCAAGATACATGAAGGCGGTGAAGTCCGAGGCCCGGCTGGCCTGCTGCATGTTGTGGGTGACGATGACGATGGTGTAGTCGTTCGCCAGCTCCTCGATCAGCTCCTCGACCTTGGCGGTGGAGATCGGATCGAGCGCCGAGCAGGGCTCATCCATCAGGATCACCTCGGGCCGCGTCGCCACGGTACGGGCGATGCAGAGACGCTGCTGCTGGCCGCCGGAAAGCGACAGGCCGGAGGCATCGAGCTTGTCCTTCACTTCCGTCCACAGCGCGGCGCGGGTGAGCGCGCTTTCGACCCGGCCGTCCATTTCGGACTTGGGGATGCGCTCATAGAGCTTGATGCCGAAAGCGATGTTGTCATAGATCGACATCGGAAACGGCGTCGGCTTCTGGAACACCATGCCGATGCGGGCGCGCAGCAGGTTCTTGTCCCGCACCTTGAGGATGTTCTCGCCGTCCATGATGATCTCGCCCTCGGCCCGCTGGCCCGGATAGAGCTCGAAGATGCGGTTGATGGCGCGCAGCAGGGTAGACTTGCCGCAGCCGGAAGGGCCGATGAAGGCCGTGACCTTGCGCTCGATCAGCGGCAGGCTGATGTTCTTTAGCGACTTGTTATCGCCGTAGTAGAAACTCAGATCGCGGATATCGATCTTGGCGCGGACCGCGCCGGCATCGGCGTGGTGGGTGGGCGTCATGTGAAGGGAGACGGCGTCCATGGATCAGTTCCGTTGTTTCTTTTCGAGCATGCGCGCGAGGATGGAGAGGACCAGCACCGTGCCAGTCACCAGGATGGCGCCGCCCCAGGCCAGGGTGTGCCAATCCTCATAGGGCGACAGGGCGTACTGGAAGATGACGTAGGGCAGCGACGCCATCGGCTTGGTGATGTCGGTGGACATGAAATTGTTGCTGAGGGCGGTGAAAAGCAGCGGCGCGGTCTCGCCCAGGATGCGGGCCACCGCCAGCAGGACGCCGGTGATGATGCCGGCCTGCGCCGCCTTCCAGGTCACGGCCTTGATGACGAAATTCTGCGACGCGCCCAGCGCGAAGGCGGCCTCGCGTAAGCCATTGGGCACCAGCGCCAGCATGTTCTCGGTGGTCCGCACCACGACCGGTATCACGATCACGGTCAGCGCCAGCATGCCGGCAAAGGCCGAGAAATGGTGCATCGGCGCCACCACCAGCTGGTAGATGAAAAGGCCGGTGATGATCGAGGGGGTCGAGAGCAGGATGTCGTTGACGAAACGCACGACGAAGGCGAACCGGCCGTGGCGGGCATATTCGGCCAGGTAGGTACCGGCGAAGAGGCCGATGGGCGTGCCCAGGATAACCGCGCCCAGGCTCATCAGCACGCTGCCGAAGATGGCGTTGGAAAGACCGCCCTTGCTGCCCGGCGGCGGTGTCGCCTCGGTGAACAGGGTGGGAGAAAGCGCCGCCAGACCGTTCTTCAGGAGGGCATAGAGAATGAAGGCCAGCCAGATCAGGCCGAAGATCGCCGCGCCCAGCGAGAGCACGACAAAGGCACCATTGGCCAGGCGGCGGCCCAGATAAAGCGGCGAGCGGGAGAGGTCGGCGGCGTTGAGGCTCATTTGCCGGCTTTCCTTTCCATCGCGCGCAGCAGCAGCAGCGCGCCCACCAGCACGATGAAGGTAATGGCGTAGAGCACCAGGCCCAGATAGATCAGCGAGGAGACATAGAGATCGCTGGTGGCTTCGCTGAATTCATTGGCGATGGCGGCGCTGATCGAGGTGCCGGGAGCGAACAGCGAAGGTTCGATTCGGTGGGCGTTGCCGATCACGAAGGTGACCGCCATGGTCTCGCCCAGCGCGCGGCCCAGCGCCAGCATGGCGCCGCCCACGATGCCGACCCGGGAAAAGGGAAGCGCCACTTTCCGCACCACTTCCCACTGGGTCGAACCCAGGCCATAGGACGCTTCCTTCAGGACCGACGGCACCGTCGCCAGCACATCGCGGGTGACGGCGGAAATAAAGGGCAGGATCATGATCGAGAGGATGACCCCGGCGGTGAAGACGCCTATGCCATAGGGGGCGCCGCCCAGATAGGTCCCCAGCACCGGCACATCGCCCACCGCATTGATGATCGGCTCCTGAACATGGAGCTGGAACCAGGGCGCGAAAACGAAAAGGCCCCAGATGCCGTAGATGATGGAGGGGATGCCCGCCAGCAGCTCGATGGCGATGGCGATCGGCTTGCGCAACATGCGCGGGCACAGTTCGGTGAGGAAGATGGCGATGCCGATACCGGTCGGCAGGGCGATCAGCATGGCGATGAGGCTTGTCATCAGCGTGCCATAGATCGGCGCCAGGGCGCCGAAGATCTCCCGGCTGGGCCGCCAGGCCTCGGTGGTGATGAAGCCGAAGCCGAAGGCCTTGAAGGCGGGGCTGGAGCCGATCACCAGCGAGCCGATCACGCCGGTAAAGATCAACAGCACCAGGATGGCCGCGCCCAGCGCCATCAGGCGGAAGCGCAGGTCGCCGCCGCCGGCCGTGCGGGCGGTTTCGGCTCTGCTGGCGAGGACGGCAGTGTCGGTCAAGCTGATATCGGTCAAAGGAGGCCCCGGCTCAGGAGCCGGCAATTCACATGGCCTGCACGCCACGAACATCACAGTTTTGCAAAGCTTTCGTGACGGCGGCTGGGGCGCGCGTACCGGTTGGCGCGTAGTTCATTGATATACCTTGATTAATTACGCCTCCCTGGGCCGTGAAAGCCACCCTTTACCTGGCCGCCAGGGCCCGGATCGGGGGCCCGGGCCGGCCGGGAAAGGCCCGTTTTAAGGGTTCCTGAACCGCGGGCCGGGCAATGTTGCCGCTCCAGGGGTTGGGGGCGGGAAGGCCCCTCTTGAAGCTGAGCAGCACGGTGCTTGTGACGCGCATCATCCGGTACGTGTTCGGCCTTCTTGCCGGCCTGATGCTGCTTGCCGCGCTTTCCGACATCCTGCTGCGCGGCCACCTCACCATCATCACGCCGATCAGCTTCGGCGCCCTGCTAGCCGTGGCGCTGGCCTTCCTGATCCAGACCCTGCTGCTGGCGCGCGAGCGCAGCGAGATGCTGTCGGCCCAGGCCCAGCAGCTCAAGCAGTTCGCCGCCCGCCTCGAGGCCTCGCTCAAGAACGCCGCCACCATCAACGCCCGCCTCAACCAGAGCGAGGTGCGCTACAAGGGCCTGGTGGACGCGCAGGGCGACGCCATCTTCCGCCGCGACGCCGCCAGCCGCCTCACCTACGGCAACGCCGCCTTCTTCAAGCTGTTCGGCCTCGATCCCGCCCGCGCCATCGGCTACCCCTTCGCGCCTGAGCCGCATCCGGAAAGCCGCGGGCCCCTGGTCGGCCTCTTCACCGCGCTGGAGCTGGGCCAGAACCGCTCCCGCTATGACAGCCATGTGCGCACCGCCCAGGGCTGGCGCTGGATCGCCTGGGAGGATTTCGCGGTGCGCGACTCCCATGGCCGGCTGGTGGAAGTGCAGAGCGTCGGCCGCGACATCACCGAGCGCAAGGCGATGGAGCAGGCGCTGATGGAGGCGAAGGAATCCGCCGAGGCCGGCAGCGGCGCCACGTCGGGCTTCCTGGCCACCATGAGCCATGAGATCCGCACGCCCATGAACGGCGTGCTGGGCATGGCGCGGCTGCTGATGGAAACCGAGCTGACGCCCGAGCAGCGCACCTATACCAACGCCATCAGTGAATCCGGCGAAGCATTGCTGGCGCTGATCGGCGACATTCTCGATTTCTCCAAGATCGAATCCGGCATGCTGACGCTAGACGAGGACGAGGTGGACCTGCGCCAGATGATCGGCACGGTCTGCGAATTGCTGGCGACCCGGGCCCATGCCAAGCATGTCGAACTGGTCAGCGTCATCGCCGCCGACGTGCCCCGCATCGTCCGCGCCGACGGCACCCGGCTGCGCCAAGTCGTCACCAACCTGGTCGGCAATGCCGTCAAGTTCACCGAGAAGGGCGGCGTCAGCCTGACGGTATCGCTGGTATCGGGCGAGGAGCGCCATTTCCTGCGTTTTGAAGTGCGCGATACCGGCGTCGGCGTGGCGCCGGAAAAACGCGCCGAGATTTTCGAGGAGTTCGTGCAGGCCGATTCCAGCCATGCCCGCAAGTTCGGCGGCACCGGCCTGGGGCTGGCCATCTCCAAGCGCCTGGCCGAGGCCATGGGCGGCGAGATCGGCGTTGATGCCGCGCCGCCGCTGGCGGAGATGGGCGGCTCGGTCTTCTGGTTCACCATTCCCGCCATCGTGGTCGAGGGCGCTCCCGCCGAAAGACCGCTTTCCGGCATGTGCGTGGCGGTGATGTCGCCCAACCGCCTTCTGGCGCAGGGCCTGAGCGCGCAGATTCGCGAGGCGGGCGGCAAGGTGGTGGGCGCCACCGCCAATCCCGGCGACCGCGTCGATGCGCTGCTGATCGACGGCGGCACCGGCAACGAGCCGCAGCCGGTGGTGCAGCCGCAAGGCGGCGTGCCCGCCTTGCTGCTGGCGACGCCGGGCGCGCGCGGGCGCCTGGATGCCGCAATGTCCGAAGGCTTTGCCGGCTACCTGCTCAAGCCGGTGCGCCAGGCCGCGCTCACCGAGAGGCTGCTGGAATTGCGCGGCCGGGCCATGCCGGCGATGCCCGCCGCCGGGGAGCCCGCCTCTCTGCTGGAAAGCTGGAACGCGATCGCCGCGCCCGATGACAGTGAATTGCCGCCGCTGGTGGCCGCACCGGATGCTGCGCCTCAGCCCGCCCCGCCACCGGCCCAGCCGCAGATGGAAAGCCGGGATGCAGCCGTCCAGCCCTTTCGCGGCCCGGCCATGGCCGCGGGCGGCAAGGCCAGCCAGAGCGGCCTCACCATCCTCCTGGCCGAGGACAACCCGATCAACATGATGCTGATCCGCGAACTCCTGAAGCGGCGCGGTCATAACGTGGTCGAGGTCACCACCGGCGAGGACGCGGTCAAGGCGATGGCCGAGCGGCCCTTCGATCTTCTGCTCACCGACATCCACATGCCCGGCATGGACGGGATCGAGGCTGCTCGCGCCATCCGCAAGGACGAGGCGGCGGCGGGGCGCGCGCGCGTGCCCATCGTGGCCCTGACCGCCGACGCCATGGAGACCGGCAAGCGCGCCTGCCAGGAGGCCGGCATGGACGGCTTCCTCACCAAGCCGGTCGATCCGGCCGAGCTGGAAGAAATGTTCCTGATGCTGTTCCCATCCGAAGACGGGCCGCTTATCGTCGCGGCCTGACCGGCGCCGCTTTGGCGGCAGCCGAGCAGCCATAAAAGGGGCGATGGCGTGCAGGGCAACAGCAAGAATACGCGCAAGCGCTATCATTTCCGCGACTATATGAACCGGCGCGTGCTGACGATGCTGGCGCTGGGCTTCTCCTCCGGCCTGCCCTTCCTGCTGGTGGCAAACACCTTCGGCTATTGGCTGCGCGAGGAAGGCATCGCGCTGACCGCCATCGGATTCCTGTCCTGGGTGGGCTTCGCCTATTCCCTGAAATTCCTCTGGGCGCCACTGCTCGACCGGCTGGATGTGCCGGGCCTGTCGAAGCTAGGGCGCCGCCGCGGCTGGATGGCGCTGACCCAGGTCGTCATCGCCTGCGGCCTGGTTGCGATGGCGCTGAGCGGCACCAGCCATGGACTAGTGCAGCTCGGCGTCTGCGCCCTGGTGGTAGCCTTCGCCTCGGCGACGCAGGACATTGCGATCGACGCCTGGCGCATCGAGGCGGCGGCCAACAAGGATGAA
>CAZYGO010000428.1:0-3915 GCA_964647455.1 uncultured Rhizobium sp. | reverse complement strand
CCGACATCGTGATCGTGGACTGGGTGATGGGCGGCATGTCCGGCATCGATCTGGTGCGGATGATCCGCGCCAATCCCCAGTCGCCCAACCCCTTCGTCCCCGTCATCATGCTCACCGGCCACACCTCGCTGGACCATGTGCAGCAGGCCCGCGACGCCGGCGCCAACGAATTCATCGCCAAGCCGGTGTCGGTCAAGACCATGATGGCGCGGCTGAGCGCGGTGATCGAACATCCCCGCCCCTATGTCCGCACCATGGGTTATTTCGGCCCCTGCCGCCGCCGCCGCGTGGACGAGCATCAGGGCCCGGAACGCCGCGCCGCCGCGGTGGCGGGATAGGAGAAGCCGATGGCACGCCAGCAACCGATCGAACTCTTCATGCCGCCCAACATGCTCAAGGCGAAGGTGGGCAGCAGCCCCGGCGGCCTCGACCTGGCCGCCATCAAGCGCGCCGAAAGCGCCATGGAGGGGCTGAAAGGCGAATTCGGCGGCATGGCGGGCGACGCCGTCGCCGCGCTGACCGCGAGCAGCCGCGCCTATGCCGCCGCGCCCTCCGCCGAGGGACGCAGCGCCCTGCTGCGCGCCGCCCATGACATCAAGGGCCTGGCCGCCACCTTCGACTTTCCGCTGATGGGGCGCGTCGCCGCCTCGCTTTCGCGCCTGTTGCACGAGGCGCCCGAAACCGCCGCCCTGCCGATGAAACTGGTGGAAGCCCATGTCGCGGGCGTCCAGGTGATCCACCGCCAGGCCATCACCAGCGCCGGCGACAAGCCCACCCTGGCGTTGCTGGCAGAACTGGAAACCCAGGTCGGCGTCGCGCTGAGATAGTCTCAGTCCTCGCGCGCGTCCGAAAGCAGGCCCAGCAGGCCCGGACCGAAGGACAGCGCCCCGCCCCCGGCATTGAAGCCGGTCTCGCCGCCGAAAAAGCCGCGCGGCTGCCAGTTCATCACGCTGGAGATCAGCATCTGGATCTCGGAATCGGGCGCGGTCGCCGCGATCACGCGCGCGCTTTGCGGCGCGGGCTCGGGCGCCGGCGCGGCCCGCACCGTATCGGCGCCGCCGGGCTGGCGCAGCGCCCAGTCATAGACCTCGCGCACGCTCTTGGCGGTGCCGTCGGCATGGAAGAAGACCGGCTTGTTGGCGGCGGCGGCGGCGGGAAACTGCGCCGCAGCGCTGGCGCCGGGATTGGCCGCCGCCAGCCTGATCAGCTTGCAGGCGGCGTCGGGGCCGAGGAAATGGGCGGCATAGAGTTCGCCGCCGCAGGGCGCGCGCCCCAGCGCCGCCGTCAGCGTGGCCGAGGTGGATTTGGCGTATTCACCCGCCATCAGTGCGGCGATGCCCGGATCCTTGCGCAGCGCCAGGATGGCGTCCTTGTCGCTGCCGGCATGCCAGCGGCCGTCAGCGCCCCGCGTGATGGCGCCGGCTTCGCGCGAAAGGCCGTGGGCGGCGCCATGGTCCTTCACCAGACCCAGCCAGGTCTGGTCGATGAACTGGAACAGGCCGGTGGCGGTGGAGGTAGCCGACTGCGCCGCCGCCTTCAGCCCCGATTCCCGCATGGCGGTGCCGAGCAGGTAATGGAAATCGGCGCCGGTGCGCGCCGCCGCGTTTTGCAACGCCGCGACCACGCCCGTCCGTTCGGCGGAAAGACCGGTCAGCTCCATGACGCTGAAGGTCGGATTTTATGGTTAAGAAGACCTTACCAGGGCCGCGGTTCCGACGTTCGCCAACTGCCGGATATCAGTACCCCGAGCGAACGTCGAAACCCGAACGACCCTGGATTTCAACAGATTGCTATCGAGAGCAAGCGAATTTCAGGATCGGGACAGCAGCGCCAGCTTGGCCGCCAAGGCATCGGGGGAATGGCGGACCGGGTCGCTATGGCCCCAGACCGGGCCGGGCCAGGCCGGGTCGCCCTTGCGCCGCCCCACCACATGCACATGCAGCTGGGGCACCATGTTGCCCAGGTTGCCGACATTGAGTTTCTCGACGCCCGCCATGGCGCGCACCGCGCCGGACAGGCGCACGATTTCCTGCATCAGCTGGATCTGGTCCTCGGGCGCGAGGTCGGCCATCTCCACCACCCCGGCGCGGCGCGGCACCAGCAGGGCCCAGCCATAGCGGCTGTCGTCATAGACGAAGACGCGGGAGAGCGGCCAGTCGGCGGCCTGATGTGTCAGCGACAGGATGACGGGGTCCACCGTGAAGTCGGTCATGAAGGTCTCTCTATTGGAAGCGCCTGGGATCGAATTCGGGAATGACGGTGTCGCGGCCCAGCACCAGGTCGCGCATGTGGTCGGCGATGGCGGGGGCGAAGAGGATGCCGTTGCGGTATTGCCCGCCCGCGACATGGACTCCGTCCCTCAGCCGCCCCAGCAGGGGCAGGCCGTCGGGCGAGCGCGGACGCAGGCCCGCCCAATGCTCCACCAGCGTCCAGTCCTTCAGGCGCGGCAGCAGACCTTCGGCGCGGGCGCGCAAGCCGTCACGGGCCGCATCGGTGAGCGCCAGGTCGAAGCCCGCCTCCTCCACCGTCGCGCCGACCAGCAGGCGGTCCGCGCGCGGCACCAGATAGACGCCATCGCCCCAGATCACGGGATCGGGCATTTCATCGCCGGGAGGTTTCGCCAGCGCGATCATCTGGCCCTTCACCGGCGTCACCGGCAGGCCCAGCCATGAGCCCCAGGCGCCGGTGGCCACGATCACCAGGTCGGCGGCATGGTCGCCCGAGGGAGTGATGGCGGCGCCGGGCTCCACCGCCGTCACTTCTTCCTGCCGCAGCCGGCCGCCGGCGCGGCGGAACGCTTCCGCGAGGGCGCGGCAGAGGGCGCGATTGTCGACCTGGGCCTCGTCGGGGGCCCAGACGGCGCCCGGCACGTCGGCCAGCATGGGCGCGCGGGCGTGCAGGGCGCTCCGGTCCAGCCATTGGCAGCCGGACGGCAGTTCGGTTGGCGGGGCGGCTTCCACCAGCAGCGCGCCATTCTGCCGGTAGTCCAGCGGGATGCCGCTCGCCGCCTCCAGCTCGGCGGCGAAGCCGGGCCAGAGCCGTCGGGCCCGCCCGGCGAAGGCCAGTTCGGCCGCTTCGGCGCCCGCCATTTCGGCGGTGGCGGCGATCATCCCGGCGGCGGCAAAACTGGCGCCCATGCCCGGCTCGTCGCGCTCCAGGATGGTGGTGCGGACGCCCGCCTGGGCCAGCCGCCAGCCGATCCCGAGCCCCGCCACGCCGGCGCCAACGATGATCGCCTTCAACTTCACGCCGCCCCCTCCCCCGCCGCCACAATCATTGGGTTACCAATGAGATAGACGAGAGGGTTAAAGCTGGATCGCAACTTCGCGGCCAAGCGCATCCCGATGTTGACAAGTGAACAGAGGTGCCCGCCCGCACCTGCTGGCGCCCGGAGCGGAAACTGGCGGGATGCGGTCATCGTCTCCATATAGCGTGTAACCTCGCGGCGGATGGAACGTATTATTGCCGGGTCAGACAGGAAGCAGGATCATGGAAAAGGCACTCTTCGGCGCGGGCTGCTTCTGGGGCGTGGAGGACTTCTTTCGCCAGGTGCCGGGCGTGGCGGACGCCGTCTCCGGCTATGCCGGCGGCACCACCCAGGCCCCGACCTACAAGCAGGTCTGCCGGGGCGACACCAACCATGCCGAGGTGGTCGAGGTCACTTTCGACCCCACCCGGGTCTCGTATGAGACGCTGGTGGACCTGTTCTTCAAGATGCACAACCCCACCACCCGCAACCGCCAGGGGCCGGATGTCGGCACCCAGTATCGCAGCGTGATCTTCACCCACGGGCCGGAGCAGACCCGCATCGCCGATGAGGTGCGCGACCGGGTGGCGGCATCGGGCCGCTGGAAGGCGCCTATCGTCACCGAGGTCGCGCCCGCCCCGCCCTTCTGGCCGGCGGAGGATTATCAC
>CAZYGO010000427.1:0-2743 GCA_964647455.1 uncultured Rhizobium sp. | reverse complement strand
GGTTCAGCGCCAAACCCACCACGCAGAAACGCGCCCGGCCCCTTGGCTTCCGGGTTCTCCGCGTTGCTTCGCAACGCTGCGCCCGGACTGACGCGGCTGATGTGTGCACGGTAGCGCCCGTCTTGCGACAAGAACAAAGCGAGAATACGCTATCCCTTCATGGCCCGCGCGAATCACCCATCTGTGGCGGGCCGGAGGCGTCATGAGCGAGACTGACCTGTTCGTCCATTTGCGGGCCCGCTCGGCCTATTCGCTGCTCGAAAGCATGCTGCACGCGAAGGCGCTCGGCGCGCTGGCGAAGGCCCATCACATGCCGGCGATTGCGCTGACGGATTCGAACAATCTGTTCGGCGCGCTCGAATTTTCCGAGGCGCTGGCGGAGAAGGGCGTACAGCCGATCATCGGCTGCACGCTCACCGTGCGCGAGGAAAGCGGCGCGCAAGGCGTGCTGGCGCTGCTGGCGCAGAACGAGGCGGGCTATTCCAACCTGATGCGTCTGGCCTCCGGCGCGCATTTGAATACGGCCGCAAGCGATGTTCCCCACGCGCCGCTGGCCGAGGTGCTGGCCCATCATGACGGCCTCATCGCGCTGACCGGGGGTTATGACGGCCTCGCCAATACGCTGATCGGCGAGGGCCGCGATCCGCGCGCGCTGATCGAGGCGCTGGCCCGCGCGTTCGATAGGCGCCTTTATATCGAGCTGCAGCGCATGGGCGAGCCGGGCGAGGCGCAGGCCGAAGCCGCCCTCGTCGATGCGGCCTATGCGCTTGGCCTGCCGCTGGTGGCGACCAACGATATCCGCTTCGAAAAGCGCGCGGACCATGCCGCGCACGATGCGCTCATGTGCATCGCCGCGTCCTCCTATATCGGCGAGGAAGAGTGCCCGCGCGTGACGGAGGAGCATTATTTCAAGTCCGGCGCGGAAATGCGCGCGCTGTTTTCCGATCTTCCCGAAGCGATCGATCAGGCGATCGACGTCGCCAGGCGCTGCGCCTTCCGCGTGCGCACGCGCCGCCCGATCATGCCGCGCTTCACCACCGAAGCGGGCCGGGACGAGCCGGCCGAACTCGCCGCGCAGGCCGAAGAGGGCCTGCGCAAGCGGCTCGCTTTCCTCGGCAAGGAGGGGCTGGCCGCGCCGGAAGAAAAATATTGGGAACGGCTCAAGTTCGAGCTTGGCGTCATCACGCAGATGGGCTTTCCCGGCTACTTCCTGATCGTCTCGGACTTCATCAAATGGGCCAAGGCGCAAGCCATTCCCGTCGGGCCCGGACGGGGTTCGGGCGCCGGTTCGGTCGTCGCCTGGGCGCTGACGATCACCGATCTCGATCCGCTGCGCTTCGGGCTCTTCTTCGAGCGCTTCCTCAATCCCGAGCGGATTTCGATGCCGGATTTCGACATCGATTTCTGCCAGGAGCGGCGCGGCGAAGTGATCGAGTATGTGCGCGAGAAATACGGCCATGACCGGGTCGCCCAGATCATCACGTTCGGCACGCTTCAGGCGCGCGCGGTGCTGCGCGATGTCGGGCGCGTGATGCAGATGCCGTTCGGCCAGGTCGATCGGCTCGCCAAGATGGTGCCGGCCAATCCCGCCAATCCGCTGACTTTGGCGCAAGCGCTCGAAGTCGAGCCGCGCCTTGCCGAAGCGCGCGCGCAGGAGCCGGAAGTCGATCAATTGCTGACCGTCGCGCAGCAATTGGAGGGGCTGCACCGCAACGCCTCCACCCACGCGGCCGGCATCGTCATCGGCGATCGCCCGCTCATCGAACTGGTGCCGCTCTACCGCGATCCGCGCTCCGATATTCCGGCCACCCAGTTCAACATGAAATGGGTCGAGCCCGCCGGCCTGGTGAAGTTCGACTTCCTCGGCCTCAAGACGCTGACCGTGCTCAAGACGTGCGTCGATCTCATCGCCCGGCGCGGCATCGACATAGATTTGGCGCGCATCCCGCTCGACGACGCCAAGACCTATGACATGCTTGCGCGGGCCGAAACGGTGGGCGTGTTCCAGCTTGAAAGCACGGGCATGAAGGACGTGCTCCGGCGCCTGCGGCCGACCAAGTTCGAGGACATCATCGCGCTCGTCGCCCTCTATCGCCCCGGCCCGATGGACGACATCCCGAAATATATCGCCTGCAAGCACGGCGAAGAGCCGATCGAATATCCTCACGAAATGCTCGCCCCGATCCTGGAGGAGACGTACGGCGTCATCGTCTATCAGGAGCAGGCGATGCAGATCGCCCAGGTGCTGAGCGGCTATTCGCTCGGCGAGGCCGATATCCTGCGCCGCGCGATGGGCAAGAAGATCCCGGCCGAGATGGCCAAGCAGAAATCGCGCTTCATCGAAGGCGCGCTGGAGAACGGAGTCGATCAGGACACCGCCGATTACGTGTTCGAACTGGTCGCAAAATTCGCCGGCTACGGCTTCAACAAGGGCCATTCCGCGCCCTACGGGCTGCTGGCCTATCAAACCGCGTGGCTGAAGGCGAATTATCCGGTCGAGTTCCTCGCCGCCTCCATGACGCTCGACGCCGGCAATACGGACAAGCTGGCCACGTTCCGCCAGGAGGCGCGCCGCCTCGGCATCGACGTGCGCCCGCCGAACGTGAACGCATCGGAAGCCGATTTCTCCGTCGCCGATGGCGCGATCGTCTATGCGCTCGGCGCGGTGCGCAATGTCGGCATGGCGGTGATGGCGGCCATCGCCGCCGAGCGCGCGCGCGGCGGCAAATTCAAGGACCTGTTC
>CAZYGO010000426.1:0-8289 GCA_964647455.1 uncultured Rhizobium sp. | reverse complement strand
CACGGCGACGAGCGAACCAGCCGTCAGCTCGGGCGCGCCGCGCCAGCCGCTCTTGACGATCTCGCCGGCGCGGAAGGTGCGGATGAAATCCATGCGGTTGGAGAAGAAGGCTTCCAGCGTCGCCCAGGTGTTGGCCAGGATCAGGCCGGAGGGAAAAACCAGCGCCAGCACCAGCGTGCGGTGCAGCCCGTTCTCGCGGTCGCGGCCCAGCATGCGCTGGCCGAGCCACAGATAGAAGAAGGAGCAGGAAATGCCCAGGAAGGTCACCGCCAGGCCCAGCACCCGCACCGCCGGATAGGGAACGATGCCGACCGACATCATGATCAGCGAGATCGCGGCGCTGGTGAAGGCCAGCATGTAGAAGGCGAACTGGCACATCTGCCCGGTCATCGCCAGCTTGACGCCGAGCGGCTTGGCGCTGGCCCAGACCTGCGGCAGCAGCTTGCGCGCGCACTGGGCGTGGCCCTTGGTCCAGCGCGCCTGCTGCGCCCGCCAGGCAGCGGCGGTAGGCGGCAGTTCGCCTGGCACTTCGATCTCTGGCAACATCGCCATGCGCCAGCCCTGCAGGGCGCAGCGCATCGAAAGGTCGAGATCCTCGGTCAGCGTGTCGCCGGTCCAGCCGCCGGCCTGCTCGATGGCGATCCGGTTCCACACCCCGGCGGTGCCGTTGAACGACATGGGCAGGCCGGCGCGGAAGCGCGCTTCCTGCTCCACCGCGAAATGGGAATCCAGCAGCACGCCCTGGGCCCGCGTCAGCCAGTTGTCGTTGCGGTTGTTGTGGCCCCAGCGCGCCTGCACGAAGCAGAGGCCGTCATCGGCCAGCAGCGCCGGCACGGTGCGGCGCAGGAAATCCGGCGCCGGCACGAAATCGGCATCGAAGATGGCGACATAGGGCGCCTCGCAATGAGAGAGCCCGAAGGCCAGGTTGCCGGCCTTGAAGCCCTTGCGGTCGCCGCGCCGCAGCAGCTGCAGCCTGACGCCCGGCGGCACGATCTGCGGCAGGGCGGCGGCAAGAAGGGCGTGATTGGCTTCGGTGCCGTCGTCGAGCAGCTGGATGGTCAGCCGGTCGGCCGGCCAGTCCAGGGCGCAGGCGGCGGCGGCGACGCGCAGCGCCAGCGCGCCTTCGTTGCAGACCGGCAGCTGCACCAGCACATGCGGCAGAGCGGCATCGGCGGGGCGGGCCATCGCCACCTTGGGTGGCGCGCGGAACAGGCGCATCCATGCCAGGAAAACAAGCTGGACAGAAAGCAGGCTGACGACGATCAGGATGACGCCCAGCATGGCGGACAGGACGTAACCGAGCGTGATCATCCTGGTCTGGCCCCCCTCAGGGTCAAGCGCCTGTCCTAACGTCTAAGGCCTTGTCTTGAGGCCCCTATTCGAGAGCCCGAACGGGCCGGCAGCCCGGGTCCCGGACCCTGGGCGACCATGCTGCGGCGCGAGAGGAATGGCAAGGGGGCAGATGGGTGCCGGTTAACCGCTCCGGCCCTTCATCGCGCCCTGAACATAATGAGAATATAAGTTCCCGCCGCTGTCCGATCCGCCCCTTGTTTCGTTATAATCGGGGTGGGGGCAGATGGAGCAAGCGCATGTTCACACCCCGTTTTTCCCGTATTGCCGCCGCCTTCGGGCTGACGCTGGCGCTGACGGCCTGCATGGCGCCCGCGCCCTATGCGCCCCGCCGCCCGGGCGAGACCACCGGCTACACCGACCGCGAGCTGGCGCCGAACCGCTTCCGCGTCACCTTCACCGGCAATTCGGTGACGACGCGCGAAACGGTGGAGAATTATCTCCTGCTGCGGGCCGCGGAGGTGACGCTGGCGGCAGGCGGCACCCATTTCGTCTTCGACGACCGCGACACCCGCGCCCGCACCACCGTGCACGCGTCGCCGATGTTCTACGGCCCCGGCTACTGGGGCGGCGGCTTCGGCTATTGGGGTTTTCGTCCCGCCTGGGGCTACAGCCCGTTCGGCCCGCCGCTGATGATCAACCAGACCACGCGCTACGAGGCCTATGCCGAGATCGTCGTGCTGAAGCCGGGCGAGGAACAGAATGAGCGCCGCGCGGTGGATGCGCGCGAAATCGTCAGGCACCTGGCGCCGGAGGCGGCACCGCCGAACCGCACCTGATCGCAAAGGCGCGGGCGCCGTCCCGTTCGCTGACGCCTTCCAGCCGATGGCCTTCGCCATGACACATGTGCGGAATGTCCACCGCCGCCAGCGGATCGTCGGCCAGCACGGTCAACAGCGCGCCGGGCGACGCCTGGCCCAGCGCCTTCCTCGCCAGCAGCGCGGGCAGCGGGCATTTCAGCCCGCGCAGATCCAGGACATCGTCTTGCGCCATCGCCGCCAGCCTTAAGCGGCCACCTTGCGCCGCGCAAGCGGCGGGACCATCCTTCCGCCCGGGAAGGAAACATGAATCTCCTCGCCGCCATACGGCGCGAATACATCTACATAAGCACCATCCTGCGCACCCTGTGGCTGCTCAGACGGGTCAGGCCGGATGCCACCCGGCTGATCTGCGACATCGTCGCGGCGCATGCCAAGCGAACGCCGGCGGCGCCCGCCATTCTCTGCGGCGACGAGACCTGGACCTATGCCGAACTCGACGCCCGCGCCAACCGCTATGCCCATTGGGCCATCGCCCAGGGCATCGGCCGCGGCGCGGCGGTGGCACTCTTGATGGAAAACCGGCCCGATTTCATCGCCGCCTGGCTGGGCCTGTTCAAATGCGGCGCGGCGGTGGCGCTGATCAACACCAACCTCGCCGGCGAGGCGCTGGCCCATTCCATTGCCATCGCCGCGCCAGCCCACGCCATTGTCGGGGCCGAACTGGCGGATGCGTTCGAAAGCGCGCGCCCGTTCCTGGCCCAGGCGCCGCGCCCGTGGCTGCAGAACGGCGGCGACCTCGACGCCGCGCTGGCGGCGCAGCCCGCCACCGATCCGGGCCTTGCGGCGCGCGGCGGGCTGACCGCGAAGGACCGTGCCTTCTTCATCTATACCTCCGGCACCACCGGCCTGCCCAAGGCGGCCAATTTCAGCCATATGCGCATGCTCTTCATGATGAGTGGCTTTGTCGGGGCGCTCAGGCCCAACGCCGCGGACCGCATCTACGATCCCCTGCCGCTCTATCATTCCACCGGCGGGGTCTGCGCCGTGGGACTGGCCTTCTTTTCCGGCGGCGCCCTCATCATCAAGCGCAAATTCTCGGTCCATGAATTCTGGCCCGACATCCACCAGCATGGCGCCACCATGTTCCAGTATGTCGGCGAACTCTGCCGCTATCTGCTCAACGCCCCACCTTCGGCGCTGGACCGGGGGCACAGGATCCGCGCCATCACCGGCAACGGCCTGTCGGCGGCGATCTGGCGCGAGTTCCAGGCCCGCTTCGCCATTCCCCGCCTCGTCGAATTCTATGGCGCCACCGAATCCAACGTCTCGATGCTGAACTATGACGGCAGGATCGGGGCGGTGGGCCGGGTGCCCGACTATTCCGAGAAGCTTCTGCCCGCCCGCGTCATCCGCTTCGACGTGGAAACGGAGATGCCGGTCCGGGGCGCGGACGGGCTTTGCATCGAGTGCGGCCCGGACGAGGCGGGCGAATGCGTCGGCGGCATGTCGCGGCGGGCCGGCCGCGAATTCGAGGGCTATACCAACAAGGCCGACAGCCAGAAGAAGATGCTGCGCGACGTCTTCAGGAAGGGCGACATCTGGTTTCGCACCGGCGACCTGATGCGGCGCGACGAACATGGCTATTTCTATTTCGTGGACCGCATCGGCGACACCTTCCGCTGGAAGGGCGAGAATGTCGCCACCTCCGAGGTCGCCGCAGCGCTGGGGCGCGAGGCCGGCATCCGGGAAGCCAATGTCTATGGCGTGCACGTGCCGGGAACCGAAGGCCGCGCCGGCATGGCGGCGCTGGTGGTGGATGGCGGCTTCGACATCACCAGCCTGGCCGAACACCTGAAACCACGGCTGCCGTTCTACGCCCGCCCGATCTTCCTGCGCCTGACCCCGGCGCTGTAAGTCACCGGCACCTTCAAGCAGCGCAAGATCGACCTGGTGCGCGACGGCTTCGATCCGGCCACCATCCTCGATCCGCTCTACTGGCTGGATCCGGAGACGGGCAGCTATGAACCGCTGACGGCGACGCGGTATGCCGATATCGTCGAAGGGCGCGTGAAGCTTTGACCACGGCTGTCATCCCGGCGAGCGCCGCGAACGCGGCGCGAGGGAGCGAGTAGCGGCAGCGTGCGAGCAGCCAGGCTCTCGAAACACGACCCGGCCTATCCAGCCTGGATTCCCTTCTCCTCGCATGGCTGGCGACATGCCCGGCCGGGAATGACATTGCGAGGAGGGCCTAGGCGAAATCCCTGGCAAGCGCTGCCTTGGTCTCGTCGCTCAGCACGGCCATGTGGCCATAATTGCGATGCGAAAGCCCGATCACGACCTTCTCCTTGAGAAATCGCGCTTTCTGTTCCGGCGTCAGTGAAAAGCGCAGCCAATGCACCGAGCTGGTCTTGCCGTCGGCGGTGGTGCGGTCGTCATATTCGGTCGGCGTGGCGTGGATGGTCTCGCCCCCGATTTCCATGAAGACGGTCTCCTCGATGCCGCCCAGGGTCAGCAGCACCGTGTTGCGGCGATTCGAATCCTCGATCTCCAGCATCATGGTGGCGATCAGCTCGTTGCCCTGGGGAATGAGCGGATTGTAGGCGGACAATTCGCCCGGCACCTGTTCGTCGCCGCCCTTCTCGATCCTGAGCATCTCCATCACCTGCAGCCACATGGTGGCGTAATTCTCGAAATAGAAGGTGGCGAAGGGACCGACCTCGACCCGGCGCAGCTTCTTCACCGGGATCAGATTCTGCTTCAGGGCCTTGCGCCGCTGCTCATATTCCTCCAGCGGCAACAGGTCTGCGGCTTCAATCTTGCGTGCGGATTCAGGCATGTCACTTCTCGGAAAGGCCAAATGCCCTGGCCATGATCTGGATCGGGTGTTCCGGTTCGCTCACGCCGGTGTCGGTGTGGGCGACGATGTGCGCCGCCGCCAGCGGGCAGTCGGAAACGATGTGGCCGCGCTTCTGCTTCTCGGCGGCGCGGAACACCGGCTTGCCCACCTTCACAGCCACCTCATGCGTCGGCCTGACCACGCCGAAGGTGCCGCCATGGCCGCTGCAGCGCTCGATCACGTCCACCGGCGTGTCGGGGATCATCCTCAGCATCTCGGCCGCCTTGGGACCCATGTTCTGGGCGCGGGCATGGCAGGCCAGGTGCACCGTGACGCCTTCGGGCAGGGACGAAAGGCCCGGCGGCACGCCATCCTTCTTCATGACATCGACGACGTATTCGTCGATGTCCCAGGTGTGTTCGGCCACCTTCCTGACATCGGGATTGTCGGGGCAGATCAGCGCCCCTTCGAATTTCAGCATCAGGCCGCAGGAAGCGGTCAGCGCGACGATGTCATGACCCTGGTCGATCAGCTTCACCAGCTCCTTCGACACCCTGGCGGCGTTGCCGGCCACGCGCGGCAATTCCGCCTGCTCCAGGAAAGGCATTCCGCAGCAGCCGGGATAGCTCACCACCGTCTCGACGCCCAGGTGATTGAGCACCGCCCGCGCCGCCATGCCGGTGGCAGGCTTGTTGTAGTTGACGAAGCAGGTGGCATAGAGCGCCGCCTTGCGCTTGCCAAAAGCGGGCCCCGCCGGATTGGGATGGGCGGGCTCCTGCTTCTCGGCCGAGACGAAGGTGCGGCCATGGAATTTGGGCAGCGGCGCGTTGCGGTCGATGCCGGTGGTCTTTTCGATCACCGTGCGCATGGGGCGGTTCCTCACGTCCCCGGCCCAGTTGATGACGGGCGCCGCCACCCGCGCCAGGGTGCCGTTGCGGTCCATCTCCGCCAGCTGCCGCTGGGTGAATTCCTTGTTGTATCCTTCCTTCTGCGCCTCGGCATGGCGGTGGCGCAGCATCAGATGCGGGAAGTCCAGCATGAAGGGATGCGGCGGCACGTAAGGGCACTTGGTCATGAAGCACATGTCGCAAAGCGTGCAGGCTTCCACGACCGGCTTGAATTCTTCGGATTTCAGGTGCTCGACATCCTCCGCCGGGCTGTTGTCGATCAGGTCGAACAGGCGCGGGAAGGAATCGCAGAGATTGAAGCAGCGCCGGCAGCCATGGCAGATCTCGAACACCCGCCGCATTTCGGCATCCAGTTTCGCCGGATCGGTAAAGTCGGGGCTCTCCCAGTCGATGGGATGGCGCGTCGGCGCGTCGAGGGAACCTTCTCTCATGGGGAGTGGTGCGTAGGGAGTAGAAGCAGCGCGGATCGCCGCTCGCTACTCCCTATTCCCTTTTCCTACTTGCCCAGCGTATCCAGCGCCTTCTGGAAGCGCCCGGCGTGGGACTTTTCGGCCTTGGCCAGCGTCTCGAACCAGTCGGCGATCTCGTCGAAGCCTTCGGCGCGCGCGGTCTTGGCCATGCCCGGATACATGTCGGTGTATTCGTGCGTTTCCCCGGCGATCGAGGCCTTGAGATTCATCGCCGTGTCGCCGATGGGCTCGCCGGTCGCCGGGTCGCCGACGGCTTCGAGATATTCGAGATGGCCGTGCGCGTGCCCGGTCTCGCCTTCCGCGGTCGAGCGGAACACGGCGGAGACGTCATTGTAGCCTTCGACATCGGCCTTCTGTGCGAAGTAGAGATAGCGGCGGTTCGCCTGGCTTTCGCCGGCGAAGGCGTCCTTCAGATTCTGTGCGGTTTTCGAGCCTTTCAGTGCGGGCATGGTCATCTCCTTGTGACGTGGAAGCGGTATCGGGCGGCGATGATGCGCCCTGCCGACCCCCAAGTCAAGCAGTTTAGAACTATTCTAAAGAGGAAATCTCAGCCGCGCCGCAGCCGGATCACGACATCGACGCGCTCGATCCGCGTTCCCTTGGGCGGGGTGGGAACACGCGCGACCTCGATCGCATCGCCGGGAATGTCGATCAGGCGATTTTCGGCCTCACAATAGAAGTGCTGATGGTCGCCGATATTGGTGTCAAAATAGGAGCGCGCGGCGTCCACCATGACCTGGCGCAGGAGCCCAGCTTCGGTGAACTGATGCAGCGTGTTGTAAACGGTGGCGAGCGAAACGCGGATCCCCGCGCGCTGGGCGTCCTCATGCAGCGCCTCGGCGGTCAGATGGCGATGGCCCTGACGGAACAGGAGCCCGGCGAGTTCCAGCCGCTGCCGCGTGGGACGCAGTCCCGCGCCGCGCAGGCGTGCCGCCGTATCCTCGTCCGTTTTTCCGCGGGTTCTCTCGGGCATCACAATCTCGGCGGGCCTCTTGCGCCGCTGACACTCGCGTCTCATCTTTGCTAAGATAACAACGCTTTGTTAGAACGCTTCTAACAAACAAAGATCGGCCGAGGCCCCGGCCAAGTCAAGGGGCTGGAAGGAAACAACCTTGGACACCCCAAATCCGGCACGCAAATCCAGCTTCGACCTGCAGGGCCTTCTGGCCTGCGCCCGCGGGGAACTTTTCGGCCCCGGCAATCCGCAATTGCCCTTTCCGCCGATGCTGATGTTCGACCGTATCCTGAAAATCTCCGACAAGGGTGGCTCGGTCGGCAAGGGAGAGATCGAGGCGGAACTCGATATCAATCCCAATCTCTGGTTCTTCAAATGCCACTTCCTCGGCGATCCGGTGATGCCCGGGTGCCTCGGCCTGGATGCGATGTGGCAGATGCTGGGATTTTTCCTGGGCTGGCTCGGCGGTCTCGGCAAGGGCCGCGCGCTCGGCGTGGGCGAGGTCAAGTTCACCGGCATGGTGCTGCCCACGGCCAGGAAGGTCAGCTACTACATCGATCTGAAGCGCGTCATCATGCGCAAGCTCGTCCTCGGAATCGCCGACGGGCTGATGAAGGTGGACGGCAAGACGATCTACGAAGCCAAGGACCTTCGCGTCGGCCTGTTCACCGATGCCGCGGCCGCGCTGGCGCAACAGGGCGCGGCGCAGCCGGCGTGACCGCCTGCCTCCAGCGCCGCCCCCGGTCGCCGGGGAGATTGCCATCGCAGAGGGCGGGGCGGGGAGGCTGCGGCCCGTCTTCCTTTCGCGTTGCGTCGGGCTACGGCCCCCGCTTAAACGGGAGCGTGTCTCCAAGGGATTGCCCTGAATGAGAAGAGTTGCCGTCACCGGCATGGGCATCGTCTGCTCGATCGGAAACAACACGCAGGAAGTGGTGTCCTCGCTGCGCGAGGCAAAGTCCGGCATCGTCACCGCGGACGATTACGTCCGTCTCGGCTTCCGCAGCCAGGT
>CAZYGO010000425.1:0-4628 GCA_964647455.1 uncultured Rhizobium sp. | reverse complement strand
ATCTTCGCGGCCCTGCGCACCGCGGTGAAGGACGGCGGGAACATCGCCGCGCGCGAACAGATGATGCTGGCCTCGCTGGCGGCGGGCTGCGCCTTCGGCGCGGCGGGCACGGCGGCGGCGCATGCCATCCAGTATCCGGTGGGCAACGAGACCCACACCCCGCACGGCATGGGCGTGGCGCTGCTGATGCCCTATGTGATGGAGTTTAACCGCCCGGCCTGTGTCGGCGCCTTCGCCGAGATCGCCCGCGCCATCGGCCTGAACGGCAGGGACGACGAAGATCTGTCGCGCAAGCTGATCGACGCGGTCGCCAGCCTGCTCGCCGAGATCAAGATTCCGGTGACCCTGAAGGATCTGGGCCTGCCGGAAGACAAGCAGGACTGGACCGCGGAAAGCGCCATTGGCGCCGCCCGCCTGGTCAACAACAATCCCCGCAAGCTCGACCTGGAGGCGATCAAGGCCATCACCCGCGCCGCCTATAGCGGCGACCGCGCCTCGCTTTCCTCGTAATTCAAACTTCCAAAGAACAAGAGAGAACCATGACCAACACTTTCACCATTCCCGCGCCCAAGACTGGCCCCAAGCCTTTCCCGATCCCGACCGACCTCTTCATCGGCGGCAAGTGGGTGGAGTCCAACACGAAGAAGCGCGTTGACGTCTTCAACCCGTCCAACGGCGAGAAGCTCTGCGACGTGGCCGACTGCGATGATACCGATTCCGCCGCCGCGGTGGACGCCGCCGACAAGGCCGCGGCCGGCTGGGCCGCGACCACGCCGCGCCAGCGCGCCGAGATCTTGCGCAAATGCTATGAGAAGATGATCGAGAACATCGAATGGCTGACCTATCTGATCAGCCTGGAGAACGGCAAGGCGCTGCCGGATTCGCGCAGCGAGGTTCTCTATGCCGCCGAATTCTTCCGCTGGTACGCGGAGGACTGCGGCCAGGGGCTGGGCGAGAGGGCGCGGGCCCCGGCCAGCGGCGCCCGCATCATGGTGCAGTACCAGCCCATCGGCATCTCGCTCCTGATCACGCCCTGGAACTATCCGGCGGCGATGGCCACCCGCAAGATCGCGCCCGCCCTGGCGGCCGGCTGCACCGTCATCTGCAAGCCCGCCACCGAAACCCCGCTCACCGCCTTCGCCGTCGCCCAGATCCTGCACGATGCCGGCGTGCCGGCGGGCGTGGTCAATGTCCTGACCACCTCCAAGGCGAGCGCGCTTTCCAAGAAGATTCTCAACGACCCGCGCGTGCGAAAGATTTCCTTCACCGGCTCCACCCCGGTCGGCGTCAACCTGCTCAAGGAAGCCGCCAACCAGGTGATTTCCTCCTCGATGGAGCTGGGCGGCAACGCGCCCTTCATCGTCTGCAAGGACGCCGATCTCAACGCGGCGCTGGACGGCGCCATGCTCGCCAAGATGCGCAATTCGGGCGAAGCCTGCACCGCCGCCAACCGCTTCTACATCCACAAGGATCTCTACAAGGGCTTCAGCGACGGCATCGTCAAGCGCATGTCGGAGATCAAGCTCGGTGATGCGGTCGATCCCGAATCCACGCTCGGGCCGATGGTCAATGAGAAGTCGGTGGCCAAGATCGCCGAACTGGTGGATGACGCCGTCGCCAAGGGCGCCAAGGTGCTTTTGGGCGGCCAGCGCCTCAACCGGCCGGGCTTCTATTATCCGCCGACCGTGCTGGCGGACGTGCCGGACAATGCCGACATGATCAAGGAGGAGATTTTCGGACCCGTCGTCTCGATGCAGTCCTTCGACGACGAAGCCGAGGCCATCGCCAAGGCCAACGACACCGAATACGGCCTGGCCGCCTATGTCTATACCCAGGATCTCAAGCGCGGCTTCCAGATCTGCGAGAAGATCGAGTCGGGCATGATCGGCCTCAATCGCGGCATCATGTCGGACCCGGCGGCGCCGTTCGGCGGCGTCAAGGCGTCGGGCCTGGGCCGTGAAGGTTCCCATCATGGCCTGATCGAGTTCTGCGAGGCCAAGTACGTCTCGGTCGTCTGGTAAGCGCTATCATCTCGCCTGGGAAAGCCGGCCGCATTCGCGGCCGGCTTTTTCTTTGCGTTGCATCATGATTGTGGTCATCGCATTTCCGCCGCAATCGGCCATGGACGGCCACGCCGAAACCGCTACACTCACGGAAAATCACGGGAGTTGACGATGCGCAGGATGTTGTTCGCCTTGGGCGTTGCCCTGGTTGCCGCCGGATGCGCGGCGCCCCACGCCCAGGCCGGCGAGATCACCATCTACAGCGTCGGCCTGGTCGGCAATGGCTTCGACAAGCTGGTGGCGCAGTGGAGCGCCAAGACCGGCAACAAGGTGAACATGCCGATCCCCCTGGCCAATGCCCCCCTGGGCGTGATCGTGGACGCCATCGCCAAGCAGCCCGCCGACATCGCCATCCTGCCCGTCGCCGACATGGCCAGCCACAGCGCCGAGTTCCGCCCCGGCACCGCGCGCCCGATCGGCCGGGTGCTGTTCGGCGTCGGTATGCGCGCCGGCGAGCCGGCGCCGAAGATCGGCACCGCCGAGGAACTCAAGGCGGCGCTGGCGGGCAAGACTGTCCTGATCAACAATCCCGCCGCCAGCATCAGCGGCCGCATGGTCAAGGCCATGCTGGATTCCCCCGGCTTCGAGACCGTGAAACAGGATCCCCAGCCCAACAATACCGCCCTGGCGCTGCCCGGACGAACCCAGGACTATGCGGTGGTCGGCGTGGTACCCGAGCAGATCATGGCGGCGCCCGGCGTGAAGACGGTGGCGGAAGTGCCGGCGTCGCTGGGCCTGAAAATCGATTTCTCCGGCGGCGTGCTGACCAAGGCCGCCAATCCGCAGCTGGCCGCCGATTTCCTTGCCTATCTCGTCAGCCCGGAAGCGCAGGCGGTGTGGAAAGCCGGCGGCGTCGCGGTTCCGATTCCGCGCTGAATATGCGATAGCGTTTGTGTCCGCCTCCTGCGTGAGACAGGAGCGGGCGATGTCATACCGGAGGGGACAAGAATGTTCGACGCGCTCAAGGGCTGGACTTCGCGGCAGAAGCATGTGGTGGCGGCCAGCTATCTCGGCTGGACGCTGGACGCGATGGACTTCTTCTTCCTGATCTTCGTCCTCAACCAGATCGCGGCCGAGTTCGGCACCACGCGCGGCAATGTGGCGCTGGCCACGACCCTGACCCTGGCCTTCCGCCCGCTCGGCGCCTTCATCTTCGGCCGCCTCGCCGACCGCTATGGCCGCCGCCCCATCCTGATGCTGAACATCGCGATCTATTCGATCTTCAGCGCCTCCACGGCCTTCGTTCCCGACATGACGACCTTCTTCATCGTCCGCTCGCTGTTCGGCATCGGCATGGGCGGCGTCTGGGGCATCGGCGCGTCGCTCTCGATGGAAACCATCAATCCCAAGTCGCGCGGCTTCGTCTCCGGCCTGCTGCAGTCCGGCTATTGTTCGGGCTATCTGATCGCCTCGGCGGTCTTCGCGCTGCTCTTCGTCCATGTCGGCTGGCGCGGCATCTTCCTGGTCGGGCTGATTCCCTCGCTGCTGCTGATCCCGTATGTCTATTTCGCGGTCGAGGAATCGCCCCTCTACAAGGATGCCGGCAAGAAGCCGGCCTCGGTCTCGATCTTCGCGATGCTGCGCGACAACTGGAAGGTCTCGCTCTACTGCATCATCCTGATGACCGCCTTCAACCATTTCAGCCATGGCAGCCAGGATTTCTATCCGAACTATATGGAGCATCGCGGCTTCACGCCGGCGCTGCTGGGCACCATCGCCATCCTCTACAATATCGGCGGCATTGTGGGATGCTGGCTGGTCGCCTCGCTCAGCCAGAAATATGGCCGCCGCCGCACCATGATCACGGCGGCGCTGCTGGCGCTGCCCACGGTGCTGCCCTGGGCCTTCTCGTCCGATGTGGCGCTGATCATCATCGGCACGGTCGGCATCAACTTCTTCGTCCAGGGCTGCTGGAGCGTGATCCCCGCCCATCTCAACGAGCTGGCGCCGGCCGGCACGCGGGGCACCTTCCCCGGCACCGTCTATCAGCTCGGCAACCTCTTCGCCTCGGGCTGCCTGCCGATGCAGATCTGGGTGCAGGAAAGCACGGGCAGCTACAGCTGGGCCCTGGCGAGCGTCCCCTTGGCGGCGGCGCTGATCATCTCGCTGCTGCTGTGGAAGGGGCCGGAGGCCCACGGCGTCGAGATGAAGGCGCATTGAGGCGGCGTTTCCCGCCTCTGGCGCGCCGCCTCCCGCTATTATAAAAGTCCTTTCCTTCCGCCCGGTGCGGAAGAAAAAGAGCTATTTTCCAGCGACTTACCGTTCCCGCGAGGCCGTCCATGCCCCTGCTGCGCATCATTCCCGAGACCACCAATGTGGATTTCGTCAAATGGCGCTGGTTCGCCTTCGGGGTTGACGGCCTGCTGATGCTGGTCTCGGTGGTCTCGATCCTCCTCTACGGCTTCAATCTCGGCCTGGATTTCACCGGCGGCGTGCAGATGGAAGTGAAGTCGGCGCAGGTGATCGATATCGCCAAGATGCGCAGCGATGTGGAGCAGCTGGGCTTCGGCATTCCCGCCATCACCACCTATGGCGGCCCGGGCTGCGACCAGGTGCCGGGCAGCT
>CAZYGO010000424.1:0-3207 GCA_964647455.1 uncultured Rhizobium sp. | reverse complement strand
GCCGTCCTTGCCATGGTCCAGGGCATACTGCTTGACCAGGAACAGGGTCGCCGCCTTTGGCAGGCCATAGGGCCCGAAATCCTTGCCCGGATTGACCGCCTGCTTGGAGGTGTTGAAGAGCAGGCAGCCGAACGTGCCCTGGGCGCGCATGATGCGGACCGCGTTCTGCGCCACCGACTGGTGCGCCCAGAAGTTGAGTTCGAAGCTCTGGCGCAAGGTCTCGTCATCCACGGTGCCGATGGTGCCCTGCCAGGCTGCGCCGGCATTGGAAACGACGATGTCCACGCCGCCGAATTTCGACACCACGGCATCGAAGGCCGCCTTCACCGAGCCGGCCTCGGTCACGTCGCAGGCCACCGCCAGCGCCTTGCCGCCGATCTTCCGGGCCACGGCCTTCGCCGCCTCCAGATCGCGGTCGAGAAGGGCGACTTCCGCGCCCTGCCGCGCCATGGCGATGGCGGTGGCGGCGCCGATGCCCGAACCGCCGCCGGTGACCAGCGCCACCTGGCGGGCAAGCGCCTTTTCGCTCGACTTGCCCAGCTTGGCCTGTTCCAGCGACCAGTATTCGACCTCGAACATGTCGTATTCGCTGATGCACCTGTATTCGCCGATGGCCTCGGCGTCGGTGATGACCTGCACCGTATTCTCGGCAATGTCGGCGGCGATGGCGGCATCCTTGGCGGTGGCGCCGACGCCGAACAGGCCCAGGCCCGGCACCAGGATCACGCGCGGCAGCGGGTCCAGTTCCTTTTTCTTGTCCGGCGACTTCTCGTTGTTGCGGGCGAAATAGGCGTGGTAATGGGCGACGTACGCCTCCACCGCCACCTTCACCTCGCCGGCCCAGGCGTCCAGCTTGCCGGCTTCGGGCGCGGGCACCAGGAGCGGCCAGTTCTTGGTGCGGATGGTGTGGTCCGGCGTCACCACGCCGACCTGGCTGTAGCGGGCCACATCCTTGCCGTTGACATAGGCCAGGATATTCTCGTTGGTGCGGAAATCCAGGATCTGCCGCTTGGCGGTCCCGGCCATGGCGTCCTTCTCGATCGCCACCGCCCCGCGCAGGATGGGCGCGATCTCTGGCAGCTTCGCCAGTTCCTTCGGCAGGGCCGCCGCGACCAGCGTCTTGCGCTGACGCTTCAGGCGTTCCTCGGCCATGGTCACGAATTCGATCATGCGGCCATAGGCCTGCTCGGCCGTTTCGCCCATGCTGAAGATGCCATGCTGCAGCAGCACCAGTCCTTCCGCGGATGGATGGCGGTCGAAGACGTCCGCCACCGCCTTGGCCAGGGCGAAGCCGGGAATGGTGTAGGGCACATAGGCGACGCGGTCGCCATAGACCTCGCGCACCACCGCTTCTCCGTCCGGCTGGTCGGTCAGCGCCAGCACCGCCGTGGAGTGGACATGGTCGATGAATTTGTGCGGCAGGAAGGCGTGCAGCAGGGTTTCGACCGACGGATTGGGCGCCGAGGAATCCAGCAGGTTGATGCGCTGGTAGTTCACCATGTCCTCGTCCGACAGCTTGTCCAGCTTGCGCAAGCAGCGCAGGGGTTCCAGCTTCACGGCCGGCAGGCCGGCGGGCTCGATCTCGCCCATGTCCCAGCCCGAGCCCTTGATGTGGAGAACCTCCACCTCTTCGCCCAGCATGTCGCGGGCCACGGTCTTGACCGAGGTATTGCCGCCGCCATGCAGCACCAGCGCCGGGTCGCGGCCCAAAAGCCGCGTGGTGTAGGTGCGCAGCGCCAGGTCTTCGTTCACGCCCCTGGCGGCGTAGTCGGCAACATACTTCTTCGCCTCGTCGGCGGACCATTTGCTCTGCATGGGCCTTACTTCTGTTCCGGAAAAAGGCTGCGTAAGCCTTCGGGGGTGGCGGCGCAAGTGCCGCGTTCGGTGATGAAGCCGGTGACCAGCCGCGCCGGCGTCACGTCGAAGCCGGGATTGGCGGCGGCGCTGCCGGGGGCGGCAATCTCCACCATCGCCACCGAACCGTCCGGCAGCCGGCCGGCCATCTTCAGCACTTCATCCTGGCTGCGTTCCTCGATGGGAATGTCGCGGCCCGATTCCAGCGTCCAGTCGATGGTGGAGGAGGGCAGCGCGACATAGAAGGGAATCGCATTGTCCCTGGCCGCCAGCGCCTTGAGATAGGTGCCGATCTTGTTGGCGACGTCGCCATTGGCGGTGACGCGGTCGGTGCCGACGATCACCATGTCGACCTGCCCCGCCTGCATGACGTGACCGCCGGCATTGTCCACCAGGATGGCATGCGGCACGCCGTGGCTGCCCAGCTCGAACGCCGTCAGCGAGGCGCCCTGGTTGCGGGGGCGGGTTTCATCGACCCAGACATGGAGCTTTATCCCCGCGTCATGGGCCATGTAGATCGGGGCCAGGGTGGTGCCGTAATCCACCGTCGCCAGCCAGCCGGCATTGCAATGGGTAAGGATGTTCACCGTCTCGCCCGGCTTTTGCGCCGCGATCTGCTCGATGAGCTTGAGGCCGTTGAAGCCGATGGCTTCGCTCATCGCCACGTCTTCATCGGCGATCTTGCCGGCTTCTTCCCAGGCGAGGCGGACCCGCCGGTTGTGCGGCTGGTTGAGCAGGGCGCCGCGCATGCGCCACAGCGCCCATTTCAGGTTGATGGCGGTGGGCCGGGTTTCGGCCAGCATCTCCACCATCTGGTTGACGGCCTCGTCCGAGGCGTCCTCGCGCACGGCAAGCGCCAGGCCATAGGCCCCGACGGCGCCGATCAGCGGGGCGCCGCGGGTCTGCATGGATTTTATCGCATGCGCCGCCTGCTCCGCCGACTTGATGGTCAGGGTGACGAATTCGTGCGGCAGCCGGGTCTGGTCGATGATGCCAAAGGCGTCCTCGCCGATCGGCCATACCGAACGATAATGCTGGCCGTTGACGTTCATCTCTACCTCCCTGTCATTCCCGGCCGGGCATTGCGCCAGGCTCTCCAAACCCGGTTGGTGGAAACAGCCTGGCTCCCCTTCCCTCGCATGACGCTATCGCTTCATGCTCGCCGGGGATGACAATCGTGTGTTCAAGGCGCGGCCGGAGCGGTCGCCTTCATCGCCGGATACTCGCACATCTTGTCGTACCATGCCGCCAATCTGGGGCGGGAACTTCTCCAATCAAGGTCGGGCAGGCGAAATTCGACATAGCCGATGGCGCAGGCAATGGCGATTTCCCCGATGGTGGGCGGGTCGGCGA
>CAZYGO010000423.1:0-8779 GCA_964647455.1 uncultured Rhizobium sp. | reverse complement strand
AGCATTGCCGCCGAGGCGTTGGCGGGGATGGGCGCCATATAGGGGCCCATCATGCCGGAAACGAACAGCATGGGCAGCAGCGCCGCCACCACCGTCAGGGTGGCGACAATCGTGGGGTTGCCGACTTCCGCCACCGCATCGATCGCAGCCGCCGTCCGGTCGCGGCCATCATTCATGGCCCAGTGGCGGGCGATATTCTCCACCACCACGATGGCGTCATCGACCAGGATGCCGATGGAAAAAATCAGGGCGAAGAGGCTGACCCGGTTGATGGTATAGCCCATCAGGTTGGCAGCGAAGAGCGTCAGCAGGATGGTGGTGGGGATGACTATCAGCGTCACCCCGGCCTCGCGCCAGCCGATCACAAAGCCTATCAGAAGCACGATCGAGACCGTGGCCAGTGCCAGGTGGAACAGGAGCTCATTCGCCTTGTCGTTGGCGGTCTTGCCATAGTCGCGCGTGATTTCCACCTTCACGTCTGCCGGAATCAGTGTTCCCTTGAGACCCTCGGCGCGGCTGACCAGCGCCTGGGAGACCGTCACCGCGTTGGCGCCGGCGCGCTTGGCGAAGGCGATGGTGACGGCGGGAACCGGCTTGAAATTCTCGGTGCGCGCCATGGACCAGACATGGTGCTCGGCCGGGCCCGGCCCGATCATCACTTTCGCCAGGTCGCGGACATAGACGGGGCGTCCGTCGCGCGTCGTCACCAGCAGCAGGCCGATATCCGGCACGCCCTGCAGCGTCCGGCCCGCGACGGCCTGCAGCATCCGTGCGTCCTGGCGCAACTGGCCGGCCAGGAAAGAGCGGTTGGCGCCGGCGATCTTGGCTTCCAGCTGCTGCAGCGTCACCCCGAACAAAGAGAGTTTTTCCGGGTCCGGCTCGATGCTGATCTCGTCGCGGCTGCCGCCCGCGATATAGGTGACGCCGACATTGTCGACCTTGTCGAGCTCGGCCTGGACCTTGCCGGCGAGCTGATAAAGGTCCTTCTCGTTCCAGCGTCCGGCGGCGGCTTCCCTGGGCGCCAAGGTCAGGGTCACGATGGCGACGTCGTTGATGCCTCTGCCCACGATCAGCGGCTCGGGAATGCCCAGCGGCATGCGGTCGTAATTGGCCCGGACCTTGGCCTGGACACGCAGGATGGCATCATCCTCGCTGGTGCCGGTCAGGAAGCGGGCCGTCACCATCACCCGGTCGTCCACCGTCTGGCTGTAGACATGCTCGACGCCATTGATGCCCTTGACGATCTCCTCCAGCGGCTTGGTCACCAGCTCGGCGGCATCCGGGCCCTTCAGGCCGTTGGCCTGCACCATGATGTCCACCATGGGGACACTGATCTGCGGTTCCTCCTCGCGCGGTATCATCATCACCGCGATCAGCCCGAAGGCGATCGCCGCCAGCAGGATCAGCGGCGTCAATGGCGACCGGATCGTCGCGGCGGTGAGTCGTCCGGAAAGCCCCATCCTCACGGCGGGCTCACGGTTTCATAAGGCGGTCGCCCGCCTTCAGACCGGACAATATCTCCAGCATGGCCGGCTTTCCGGGCATGACATGTTCCTCGCCACGCTGGACCGGCACATCCAGGGCGCCACCCTTGTTCATCCATATTTTCGCATAATCAATGCCGGAGCGGGTGACGATGAAGTTTTCGGGCACCAGCACGGCGCTGCGGCTGCCGGCCGCCACCCAGACCCGCACACGCTGGCCGACGAAATAGTCGCCCATGCCGCCCACGGTGGCGTCGGCCACGACATGGCCATTGTCCACCTGGGGATAGACCAGCGAGATCCTGCCGAACTGGGGACCGGAGAGTCCCAGGTCGCTGCCGTCCAGCCGTACCGCTTCGCCCGCCTTGAGATAGCGGGCATGGCGTTCCGGCACTTCCAGGCGCAGCACGAAATCACGCTCCGCGACGGTGGCGACGGTATCGCCCGGCATCACCACCGTGCCGGCCGTAACGGGAACGGCGATGACACGGCCGGAGGTGGGAGCGGCGACGGCGCCTTCCGTCGCCTGTTCACGGATCACCGCGGCCTGGGCCTGGACGGATTTGAGGTTGCCCTGGGCCACGTTCAGCGCGGTGCGCGACTGGTCATACATGTTGCGGGCGATGGCGCCGGACGTCACCAGGCGCTGCGCGCGGTCGAAATCGGCCTGGGCCTGCGCCACCTGCGCCTGGGCGGCGGCGATCTGCGCCGCATAGGAGCTGCTTTGCAGGTTCAATTTGGGATCTCCGACGGTGGCGATCACCTGGCCGCGGGTAACATAGTCGCCCTGCCGCACCTTCAAGGAGACGATAGTGCCGCCGGTGCGCACGCGCGCCGGTACCGTATAGGCGGACTGGATGGTCGCGAAGACCGCCTTCTCATCCTCGATACTGGCGGCGCGCACCAGATAGGTCGGCGGTGGCGGCGCCGGCGGAGGGGCGGCGGGCGCCGCGCCCAGTCCAAAGAATGCCAGGATGGCGGCCCAGACGTGGCCCATCTAACCCTCCCGCAACTGTCCGGTAGCGGGATCTGTCCCGATGACGGGAAGGCCGGCCTTCTTCCAGGCCTGGATGCCGCCCGCCATATGGCCGGCGAAAGCAATTCCGGCATCGGCGCAGGCCGCCATCGCCTTGGCCGAGCGCATGCCCGAGCCGCATTGGAAGACGATCTGGCGTTCACCCGGATCGGGCAGGGCGCGGGGATCGAAACTGGAGAGCGGATAGAGCAGGGCGCCGTGGATGCGCTCGACCGCATATTCGTCCGGCTCGCGCACATCTATCAGCAGGATCGCCCTTTCGGCCAGCCAGCGCGCCACATCCTGCGGCGAGAAGTTTTCCATGCTCATTTGCTGCCTCCCTTGCGCGCGGTCCTGGCGGGAATGCAAACAGCCTGGGGACCACAATAAATCTCGTAAAGCGTACCCACCAGCCGGCGCACCGGTTCGCTGGCCAGCGCGTACCAGATGGTCTGGCCCTCGCGGCGGGTGGAAACCAGGCCGTCCTTGCGCAGCAGCGCCAGATGCTGGGAGACGGTGGAATCGCGCACACCCAGCATGGCCGCCAATTCGCCGACCGACGCTTCGGCGCCGTTGAGCTGGCAAAGGATCATGAGGCGGTGGCGGTTAGCCAGGGCCTTCAGCATTTCCTCGGCCTGGGCGGCCTGGCCGCGCATCTTTTCGAGCTGCTTCATGGTAGAAGTATTCATACTTGTGTATATACGAAAAGTCGTATATATAGTCAAGCCGGAAGGTGAGAAATCTCTTCCGCGGCAGGACGACCGGCCTTGCGGCAGATCAAGGAAATTCGCGCATTTCTGCCTGAGTGTGAGAAAAATTGGAGGTCGGCATGGCGAAGATCGCGGTACTGGGCGCCGGATTGGGCGGAACCCTGATGGCCTATGAGCTGAAGCCGCAGCTGCGCTCCGGCGACACGCTGACGGTCATCGGCCAAGGCACACGCTATCACTTCGTGCCTTCCAATCCGTGGGTGGCGGCGGGCTGGCGCGAACGCGCGGATGTCGAAATCGACATCGCCGCCACGATGAAGCGCAAGGGCATCGCCTATCGCCCCGAGGGCGCCGCCCGCCTGCATCCGGAACAGAATCTTGTCGAGCTGACCGACGGCAGCAGTGTCGCTTACGACTATCTGGTGCTGGCGACGGGCCCGGAGCTGGCTTTCGACGAAATCCCCGGCCTGGGGCCGGACGGCTTTACCCATTCCATCTGCCATGTGGACCATGCCGAGAAGGCACATGCGGCGTTGGAAGCTTTCGCCGCCAATCCCGGCCCGGTGATCGTCGGCGCGGTGCAGGGTGCCTCCTGCTTCGGCCCCGCCTACGAATTCGCCTTCATCCTCGACACCGAGTTGCGCAAGCGCAGGATTCGCGACAAGGTGCCGATGACCTTCGTTACCTCGGAGCCCTATATTGGCCATCTCGGCCTGGACGGCGTGGGTGACACCAAGGGCCTGCTGGAAAGCCAGATGCGCAACCGGCACATCAAGTTCATCACCAATGCCCGCGTCCATCATATCGAACAGGGCAGGATGACGGTGGAGGAGGTCGGCGAGGATGGCGCGGTCCGGAAAACGCATGAACTGCCTTTCGCCTATTCGATGATGTTGCCCGCCTTTCGCGGCGTCGGCGCCGTGCGCGGGCTGGAAGGTCTCACCAATCCGCGCGGCTTCATCCTGGTGGACAAGCAGCAGCGCAATCCGAAATATCCCAATATCTTCGCCGTCGGCGTCGGCGTGGCCATTCCTCCGATCGGCCCCACCCCCGTGCCGGTGGGCGTGCCAAAAACCGGCTTCATGATCGAGTCCATGGTCACAGCCACGGCGCGCAATATCGGCGCCCTGCTGCGCGGTGCCGAGCCCCAGGCCCAGGGCAGCTGGAACGCGGTGTGCCTGGCCGATTTCGGCGATAGCGGCGTCGCGTTCGTGGCCGAACCCCAGATTCCGCCCCGCAACCTCAATTGGTCGGCACAGGGCAGATGGGTACATCTGGCCAAGATCGCCTTCGAGAAGTATTTCATCCGCAAGATCCGCAAAGGTGAAAGCGAACCTTTCTATGAACGCTGGATCATGGAAGGCCTGGGAATCCACCGCCTTACCAAGGCACGCTGAGAGGAGATCGTCATGAATGTCGACAGGGCTGTATTGGCATTTGCCGGATGCGTTGTGCTCGCGGGCTTGGCACTGGCCCACTTCGTCAGCCCCTGGTGGCTGTTGTTGTCTGCCTTTGCCGGCCTCAACATGATCCAGGCGGCCTTCACCGGCTTCTGCCCGGCGGCCATTGTTTTTCACAAGCTCGGGCTGAAGCCGGGTCAGGCTTTCTGCTCCAAGCCCTGAAAGGCTCCAGATGAAGGACTATCGCCAGATCACGGCGGATATTTCCGCCAATCTGAAGCCTTTGCGTCAGGACGTCCCCGAAGTCATGCGCGGCTTTTCGGCCATGGCGCAGGCGGCGACAAAGGCCGGCGCCCTGGACAAGAAGACCAAGGAACTGATCGCGCTGGCGATTGGCGTTGCCACGCGCTGCGACGGCTGCATCGGCTTTCACATGGAGACGCTGGTGAAGTTGGGCGCCAGCCGCGCCGAAGTCGAGGAAACGCTCGGCATGGCGGTTTATATGGGCGGCGGGCCTTCCCTGATGTATGCGGCCGACGCCATCGGCGCCTTCGAGCAGTTCAGCCAGAACAACGCCGTGGCGATCTAGGGGCTGGCCGGCGGGCCGAGGCTTGCCTGGGAAGCCGGCGCGGTATCCGACAACGAATATTCGGCGCCATGTTCGGGAACGATGCTGTTCCAGCCCAGGCGGTCGCGCACCAGCTGGCGCAAGGTGTCGGAAGCGTTGGGCTCACCGTGAACCATGAAGGCGGTTTTGGGCGGTTGCCGCAGGCCCGCGGCCCAGCGCAGCAATTCGCCCTGATCGGCATGGGCGGACAGCATATCCAGGGCGCGGACTTCCGCCCGCACCGGAACTTCGCGGCCATGAACCTTTATGCTGGGGGCACCCTGCAGCATGGCCGCGCCGCGGGTGCCGCCCGCCTGGAAGCCGGTGAAGACGATGCTGTTGCGCGGGTCGGGCGCGTAATGCGCCAGATGATGCAACACCCGCCCGCCCGTCGCCATGCCGCTGGCGGAAATGATGACCTTGGGCATCGGATTGGCGGTCAAGGCCTTGGACTCCTCGGACGAATGCACATAGCGGACATCGCCGTCCATCAGCTTCAGCTCCGCCGGACCCAGGCGGTGGTCGGAGGTGTTGCGCAGGAACAGCTCGGTCGCGTCGATCGCCATGGGACTGTCGAGAAAGACCGGCAGCAGGGGCGGAAGGCGGCCGCCGGCCTTAAGTTGCGCCAGGTGGAAAAGAACGCTCTGCGCCCGCCCAACGGCGAAGGCGGGAACGATCACGGTGCCGCCGCGCTTGGCTGTATGGGTGATGATCGCTGCCAGCGCATCCTGGGCGCTTTCGTCAGGATGGCGACGATCGCCATAGGTGGATTCCAGAAGAAGATGATCCACGGCCGCAAAAGGCTGGGGATCTGGCATCAGGGGATCGTTGAAGCGGCCGAGATCGCCGGAAAAGCCGATGCGGACGCCTTCCGCCTGCAGCAGGATGCTGGCGGCGCCAAGAATATGACCGGCGCGCAGGAAGCTTGCATTCACCCCCGGGGCGAGATCAATCCCGGTATCGAACCTTACCGGCCTCATCAATTTCAGGCAGCGGCGGGCATCCTCTTCGGTATAGAGCGGCAGTGCCGGATGATGACGCGAAAAGCCATGCCGGTTGGCGAAATCCGCGTCCTGCTCCTGGATGCGGCCGGAATCCGGCAACAATATTTCGCACAGGTCGCGGGTCGCTTCCGTGCAATAGACCGGGCCGCGAAAGCCCTGACGCGCCAGCAGGGGCAGGGCGCCGGAATGGTCCAGATGGGCATGGGTGAGCAGCACGGCCCCCAGCTTTCGCGGCTCCAGCGGCAGGGGCGCCCAGTTGCGCAGGCGAAGATATTTGAAGCCCTGAAACAGGCCGCAATCCACCAGCAGACTGCCATGGCTATGCCGCACGAGATATTTTGACCCGGTAACGGTTCCGGTGCCGCCGAGGAATGAAAGACTAAGGGTCATGCGGGGCCGTCGGAACCGTTGCGGATGGAATGGCGCCACAGTGTTCCGCATCCCGTATCCCCTCCAGATAGGCGCGGCGGACGTAACCGGAAAGAACGGCCTGCTGAATCTGGCGTTCCTGCTGGTCGGCGCCGCTGAGCCATCGGATCACGCCACGAAAGGGGATCAGACCGCCGGTCGCGCTACGCGCCGTATTCCAGGCCTGGGCCTCCGCGTTGTGGTCGGATGACTGTGGCGATGCGGGCGGGGCGGCGCTTCTGGACAGAGCCGGTCCCAGCGCAAACGAGAGCGCGGCGATCTCCCTGGCAAGTCCTTCGCAGTCGTCAGGCCGCTGGAAGGGTGCGGCGGCGGCACGGCTGAGAATGGCCGGCAGCTGCTGGCGTGAAAGATTTAAGTCGGCGAAGGGCTGGTTCAGAACGTCCTTCATGTGATCGCCCGCGCCCTTGGCTTCATTGGGACGGTAGGCGGAGGCACAGCCGCCCGCACTGCACGAAAGAAGCAACAGCATCGGGATGTAAAAGCCTGGCCGCATGACATAATCCTGCCGCATCCCCCGGGCCTGGCCTTGATCGGGCGCAATTTCCGGTCGCCTGCCCATTCTTGTGCGAGATCAAGGAGGACAGCCGCCCGTTCTCTATGATCCAAAATTGTAACGGGGAGAGTGCGCATGAACCGTCTTGCCGGAAAAGTCGCCATCATTACCGGTGCTGCCTTGGGACTGGGCCGTGCAACGGCCCTTCGGATGGCCGAGGAAGGCGCCAAGATCGCGCTACTGGATGTTATGGACGCCGAAGGCGATGCCTTTCGCCAGGAGCTGCATGAGCGCGGCTTCGCCGCCCATTACTGGCATTGCAATGTGGCGCACGAGGCGGAAGTGGCGCGCGTGTTCGAGGAGGTTGTGAACTTCTTCGGCCGCCTCGACATTCTGGTCAACAATGCCGGTGTTTCGGGCGCCAACAAGCCAACCCATGAATTGACCGAGGCGGAATGGGATTTTGTGCAGTCCATCAATGTCAAGGGCGTGTTTTTCGGCACCAAGCATGCCATCGCGCCGATGCGCAAGGCCGGCGGCGGCAGCATCATCAACCTGTCTTCCATCTATGGCCTGGTCGGCGCCGCCGACGTGCCGCCTTACCACGCCTCCAAGGGGGCGGTGCGGCTGATGAGCAAGAACGACGCGCTGACCTATGCCGCCGATCGCATCCGGGTGAACTCCATTCATCCCGGTTTCATCTGGACGCCCATGGTGCAAAAGCACCTGCAGGGCATTGGCGATGTTGCGGCGGGACGCAAGGCGGTGGGTGCGCTGCATCCTCTCGGCCATCTCGGCGAGCCCGACGACATTGCCTGGGGCGCGGTCTATCTCGCCTCCGACGAAGCCAAGTTCGTCACCGGTTCCGAGTTGGTGATTGACGGGGGATATACCGCCCGTTGAGGCAGATCAAGGAAGCGGCCTTGAGCCGTCAGTAACCTGAAAGCAGGAGGCGATAATGATGCATATCCGTCTCATGGGTGTTCTGGCTTTCCTGGGATTGCCGCTTGCGTCCGCCCAGGCGCAGCCGCTGCTGCTGGATGTGCCCACCATGGTCAACGGTGTCGAGGTCGCCTGCACCGGCGTCAGCCTGGACGCGCGCGAGGATTCCCGCTGGTCGCAATACAGTCTGAAGCTGGAATTCGCCGGTGAGGGCGGGCGCTATCTCGGCGGCGAAAGCGTCACGCTGCGCCGGGACGGCAAGACGGTTTTTTCGGACAGCTGCAATGGTCCGTGGCTGCTGCTGCGTCTTCCGGCCGGACGGTATGAGGTCGAGGCCAGCCTGGCTGGCGAAACCGTGAGGTCCGCGGCGATCGTGCCGGCGACCGGCCAGGCCCGTGTGGTGCTGCGATTCGCCGAGGCACCCGAGAAGTCTTCCTGACCCCCACTCAAGGAGAGCGACATGAACAAGGACATCGAGATCAAGCACCACCACCACGCCGTTCCGGCGATGAGCCAGGCCTGGCAATCGCTTCGGCAGGAAATCGACCGTCTGTTCGACCGCTTTTCGGATGGCTTCGAGAGCATTTCCCTGCAGCCTTTCACCAACATGCAGCGCTTCTGGAGCCCCGGCGTGACCGGCTTTGCGAACCTGGCGGTGGACGTGACCGAAACCGATGGCGCCTACACCATCACGG
>CAZYGO010000422.1:0-4040 GCA_964647455.1 uncultured Rhizobium sp. | reverse complement strand
AGCACGCCAAGGCGCGCGGCGCCAAGATCTATGCCGAGATGGTGGGCTATGGCGCTTCCGCCGACGGCGCCGACCTGGTGGCGCCGTCCGGCGAAGGGGCGGTGCGCTGCATGAAGCTGGCGCTCGAGAATGTCGGCGCGCCGATCGACTATATCAACCCGCACGCCACCTCGACGCCGGTGGGCGATATTCCCGAGATCAACGCCATCCGCGAGGTCTTCGGCTCCAGGATGCCGCCGATCAGCGCCACCAAGTCGCTCACCGGCCACAGCCAGGGCGCGGCGGGCGTGCATGAGGCGATCTACACCCTGCTGATGATGCAGTCCGGCTTCATCTGCGAAAGCGCCAATATCGTGGAACTCGACCCGGCGGTGGGCGACGCCAATATCGTGCGCCGCCGCATCGACAATGCCGAGATCAACACCGCACTGTCCAACAGCTTCGGCTTTGGCGGCACCAACGCCTCGCTGGTCTTCCAGCGCTACAACGGCTAGTGCCCCGGTTCCGAAATTCGCTTTCTGCCGATATCAGGCTCTTGGCGAATTTCGGAATCGAAGGGCACTAGCAAATTAATAAATCTGGTGTCGTTCGGTTTCGAACTTCGCCATCGAAATTGATATCAAGACGAACGCGAAGTTCGAAACCACGACACCAGGGCGTCCCGGAATGGAACAGAAAACCCCCGTCCCCGACCTCGCCAGCCAGCCCGGAACGGGACTGATGCCCCGCCCCGGAACGGGGCAACTCATGAAAGGCAAGCGCGGCCTGATCATGGGCGTGGCCAACGACCATTCCATCGCCTGGGGCATCGCCCAGATGCTGGCCGGGCACGGCGCGCAGCTGGCCTTCACCTATCAGGGCGAGGCCCAGAAGAAGCGGCTGGGGCCGCTGGCCGAAAGCGTCGGGGCGCCGATCGTGCTGCCGGCCGATGTCGAAAGCGACGAACAGCTGGATGCGGTCTTCGCCCATCTCGGGGACGCCTGGGGCAGCATCGACTTCCTGGTGCACAGCCTCGCCTTCTCCGACGCGCGCGAGCTGAAGGGCCGCTATGTCGACACCACGCGCGCCAATTTCCTCAAAAGCCTCGATATTTCCTGCTTTTCCTTCACCGCCGTGGCGCAGCGCGCCGCGCGCCTGATGCCGGAAGGCGGGGCGATGGTGACGCTGACCTATCTGGGCGCCCAGCGCGTCATGCCCAACTACAATGTCATGGGCGTGGCGAAGGCGGCGCTGGAAGCCTCGGTCCGCTATCTCGCCGCCGATCTCGGCAACGACAATATCCGCGTCAACGCCATCTCGGCCGGGCCGATGCGCACCCTGGCGGGCAGCGCGGTGGGCGATGCCCGCATGGTCTTCAAGTGGAACAAGGCCCATTCCCCCCTCAAGCGCTCCGTCGAACTTAACCATGTCGGCGGCGCGGCACTGTATTTGCTTTCCGACCTCTCGGGCGGTGTCACCGGCGAAATCCATTTCGTCGATGCCGGCTTCAACGTGGTGGGCATGCCGCCCACCGCGGATCTGAAGGGCTGGGCGCCGCAAGAAGGACCGGAGCAAAACAATGGGAGCTCCCCGCAAGGTTAAGATCGCCGCCGCCATCCTGGGCGGCGCCATCGCCATCTCCGCCACCGCCGCATTCGCCGGCTGGCGTGACGACGCCTCCGACTACGACATCAACCGCCTGCAGCTTCTGGAACAGTGGCGCGAAAAGGCGGTCTGGGAGGCGCAGCACTATTCCGACGGGCGCGGCAATTTCGAAGCCCTGCGCGCCGTGCTCGAGCCGCAAGGCCACACCGTTCCCGCGCGCGCCCTGGTCGGCAACTGGAAATGCCGCAACATGAAGATGGGCGGCGTCAACGCCTATATCGTCTATGGCTGGTTCAACTGCTCCATCCGCGCCGCCCAGAACGGCCTGATCCTGCAGAAGAGCGAAGGCAGCCTGCGCACCCAGGGCTTCCTCTATCCGGAGAACGGCGCCTGGATCTATCTTGGCGCCCAGTCCACCACGGGCGAACCCTGGCACCGCTATTCCGGCCGCACCGCCTCGATCGGTGCCCCCGCCACGCCGGACGATCAGATCGGCCTTCTGTCGGGCATCGGCAACAACCGCCTGCGCCTTGAGATTCCCGGACCGGTCGAGGAATCCACCTACGACATCATCGAATTCGCCCGCTGACGGACGTCTTCAGGCACCCAAGCCAGTCAAAGGGCCCCCGTCTCCACCGGGGGCCTTTTTCCTTTGGGAACCCGGCCCTAACCTCACGCGTAGGGAGCAGGCATGGCGGGCTATTCCGGCAGGACACTGGCGCAGAGGCTGGGCATCGCGCCCGGCCATCGCATCGCCACCATCAACGCGCCGAAGGATTACAAGGCCCTGCTGGGGCCGCTGCCGGACGGGGCCGAAGTGGTGGTGCGCGCGCCGCTGGCGCAAGGGGCCGAGATCGTCCATCTCTTCGTCACCACCATGGCCGAGCTGGAAACCCAGCTGCCGCGCGCCCGCCAGGCCATGGCCCGGGAGGGGTGCATCTGGATAAGCTGGTACAAGAAGGCATCCAGGCTGAAGACCGACGTGAGCGAAGGCAAAATCCGCGACCTGGCGCTGGCCACCACCGACCTGGTGGACGTGAAGGTGGTCGCCGTCACCGCGCAATGGTCTGGCCTCAAATTCGTCGCGCGAAAGGCGCTGCGCCCATGATCCACCACCGCCGCCATCGTGAACGCCATCTGGTCTCCCGCATCGGCTGGCTGCGCGCCGCCGTGCTGGGCGCCAATGACGGCATCGTCTCCACCGCCAGCCTGATCCTGGGCGTGGCGGCAGCCTCGGTGGCCAAGTCCGACATCGTGCTGGCGGGCGTGGCCGGGCTGGTGGCCGGCGCCATGTCCATGGCGGCGGGCGAACTGGTCTCGGTCAGCTCCCAGGCCGATACCGAGAGCGCCGACCTGGCGCGCGAACGCGCCGAACTCAAGGCCGATCCGGCGGGCGAGGAACGCGAGCTGGCCGGCATCTACGTCAAGCGGGGGCTGGACGAGCATCTGGCGGCCGAGGTGGCGCGACAGCTGATGGCCGGTGACGCGCTGGCCGCCCATGCCCGCGACGAACTCGGCATCTCCGAAATCGTCACCGCCCGCCCGCTGCAGGCGGCGATCACCTCGGCGCTGACCTTCTCGGCCGGCGCGGCCCTGCCGCTGCTGGCGGTGCTGCTAAGCCCGCTGTCGCTGATCGTGCCGGTGGTGACGGCGGCATCGCTGGTCTATCTGGCGGCGCTGGGCGCCATCGGGGCCAGGACCGGCGGCGCCGGCATCCTCAAGCCCACGCTGCGCGTCACCTTCTGGGGCGCGGTGGCGATGGGGGTTACCGCCGGCATCGGCCACCTGGTGGGGCAGGCGGTCTAGGCGGCTTTCTTCTTCTTCGCCGCGGCGGCGAAGCGCTCGAACAGATAGTGCGAGTCCATCGGGCCCGGCGAGGCTTCGGGATGGTACTGCACGCTGAACACGTCCTTGCCTTCCAGCGCTATGCCGCAATTGGTGACGTCGAACAGCGAGACATGCGTCTCTTTCACGCCCGCCGGCAGCGTCGCCGTGTCCACGGTGAAGCCATGGTTCATCGAGACGATCTCGACCTTGCCGGTGGCGAGGTCCTTGACCGGATGGTTGGCGCCGTGATGGCCCTGGGCCATCTTCCGGGTCGTGGCCCCCAGCGCCAGGCCCAGCATCTGGTGGCCGAGGCAGATGCCGAACACCGGCGTGCCCGTGGCGATCACGCCCTGGATGGTGGGAATGGCATAGGAACCCGTCGCCGCCGGATCGCCCGGCCCGTTCGACAAAAGCACGCCATGGGGTTGATGGCGCAGCACCTCTTCGGTGGTGGCGTTGGCGGGCACCACGGTGATGTCCGCGCCCTGTGACGCCAGCAGGCGCAGGATGTTGCGCTTGACGCCATAATCGATCACCACCGCCTTCCAGCTTGGCGCGCCCTCGCTGCCATAGCCCCTGTTCCATTCCCATTCCGTCTCGCGCCAGGAATAGCTCTGGCGCGCGCTGAC
>CAZYGO010000421.1:0-3352 GCA_964647455.1 uncultured Rhizobium sp. | reverse complement strand
ATAGCGGGTGCCGGCGATCAGCGAGCCCATGTCGAGGGCGTAGATCGTGCTGGCCTTGAGCACTTCGGGAACTTCGCCCTTGACGATCTTGCGGGCCAGGCCTTCGGCGATGGCGGTCTTGCCGACGCCGGGATCGCCGACGAAGAGCGGATTGTTCTTCTGGCGGCGGCAGAGGATCTGGATGGTGCGCTCGACTTCGGGCCCGCGGCCGATCAGCGGATCGACCCGGCCGGACTTGGCCTTCTCGTTGAGATTGACGCAATAGGCCTCCAGCGCCTCGGTACCCTGCTTGGCGGGCTTTTCCTCGCCCTCCTCCTCCTCGGTGCCGCGCGGCGGCTTGGGCTGGCTCATGCCGGGGCGCTTGGCGATGCCGTGGGAGATGTAGCTGACCGCGTCCAGACGGTTCATGTTCTGCTGCTGGAGGAAATAGACGGCGTTGGACTCCCGCTCGGTGAACAGCGCCACCAGCACATTGGCGCCGGTAACCTCGTCACGGCCGGAATTCTGCACATGCAGCACCGCCCGCTGCACCACCCGCTGGAAGCCGGTGGTGAACTTGGCCTCTTCGCCATCCTCGATCACCAGGGTGGCGAGGTCGGTATCGATGAATTTCTGCACCGTCTTGCGCAGCGCGTCGAGATCGACATTGCAGGCCTTCATCACCTGCCCGGCATCGGCGTCGTCGATCAGCGCCAGCAGCAAATGCTCCAGCGTGGCGTATTCGTGATGCCGGTCGGAGGCGAGCTTCTTGGCGTGGTGCAGGGCCTGTTCCAAGCTGCGCGACAATGAGGGCATCTGCGGCCTACTCCTTCTCCATGGTGCATTGCAGGGGGTGCTGGTGGCGGCGGGCGAACTCGATCACCTGGGTCACCTTGGTCTCGGCGACCTCGAAGGTGAAGAGGCCGCAGACCCCGACGCCATGGCGGTGGACATGCAGCATCACCTCGATCGCATCCTCGCGGCTCTTGGTGAATATCTTCTCCAGGATGTGGACGACGAACTCCATCGGCGTGTAGTCGTCGTTGAGCAGCAGAACCTTGTAGAGCGAGGGCTTCTTGGTCTTGGGGCGCGTCTTGGCGACGATGCCGGTTCCGGTGCCGTCACCGTTCTGACCGCCATCGTGGTCGTCTGAATCGCCATTGCCGTCGCGCATATCGTCATCCTAGCGCAACAAAAGGCGCTGCCTAGAGGGGTGATGTAGTCACAAAACCCAATCCTGCAAGGCGGTTAAAGGCAAAAAAGACCCGTTTCCCTTCCGGGAACCGGGCCTGCAGATGGCAGCGCGACCGGAATTTCCGGGCGCGCGTCGCCAGCGAAAGGCGGAAGGTGCAAACAAAAAAGGCCCGGGCTGCAAACCCGGGCCTTTCCGTCTGTCGCGAGATGCGCGGTTAAGCCCGGGTCGTCTGCACCACGTCGAGCCAGGCTTCGACGCGGCCCTGCAGGGGCGCGAAGCTGTCCTTGGCGGTGGCGGTGAGCAGTTCGCCGAACTTGGTCATTTCGCCGATATACGACTCGAACGCCGACTTGGCGTAGTCGCTCTGGTATTCAAAGGCCTCATGCAGCGACTTGGAGCTCATCACGGCCTTGGTGGCGGTGATGGAGTCTTCAAGCGACTGCTTGGAGTAGGAATAAACCTCGTTGGAGAGGCTCTCGACGCCCTTGCCGGCGACGGTGGCGGACTTCATCACCGCTTCGGCGGTCTCCTTGCCGTAGCCCAGGATGAGGTCATAATTCTTGATGGCCTTGTCGAAACCCGCCTTGAGGGCCTCGGCACCGTTCGCAGCGGCGAACTCCGCGGTTGCGGATGCTTTGTCGGCAGCGGTCTTGGCTTTTGTCATGTCGCTATACCCTTTCCCTGTTTGGTGTTCCGGGCATACCGGAACAACCCGGCGGCCTGTTGCAGTGCAACATCAGGATATTTGGGGCATGCCCCTGTCGCCGTCAAGGGTTAATTGCTGCGTTGCAACAAAATTTTTGGGGCACCGCTGGCGGCTGGTTAACATCTGGTTAAACGCCGGGGAACTATGGTGTTTTGGAGTTCCCGCTTGCGCCCGCTGACCCGATTTGGTCTTTTCGGCAATGGGGCGGGCATGATTTGGGGTTGTTTGCGTTGTTCTTGTCTCTCTGGCTGCATCGACTCCCCTGCCTGGTCGGCCTGGCTGCCCTTGTGCTGGCCGCGGGCCTGAGCGGCCCTGCCGAGGCCGCCGCCAAGGCCCGCCGTCCCGCGGCTAAGGCGACCGCCACCCGCCCCGCCCTGCGAGGCAGCGGCACCAAGCGGGTGGTGAAGATGCCCGCCAGCCCCACCGACCCCCTCAAAGACGCCGCCCTGGTGATCGACGGCGCCACCGGCAAGGTGCTCTTCGCCCGCAACGAGACCGCCGAGCGCCACCCCGCCTCGCTCACCAAGATGATGACGCTTTACCTGCTGTTCGAGGCGCTCAAGAGCGGCAAGGTCACCATGCAGACCCAGATGCCGGTGTCGCGCCATGCCAGCGTCCAGAAGCCGACCAAGCTCTACCTGAAATCGGGCCAGTCCATCGACGTGGACACCGCCATTCGCGCCGTCGTCATCCTGTCCGCCAATGACGTGGCGGTGGTGATTGCCGAGATGCTGGGCGGCACCGAAGGGCATTTCGCCGAGATGATGACCGACAAGGCGCGTCAGCTCGGAATGAAGGAAACCAATTTCCACAACGCTTCGGGCCTGCCCGATCCGCTGCAGATCACCACCGCCACCGACCTGTCGGTGCTGGCGCGGCACCTGGCCTACGATTTCCCGCAATATTTCTGGTATTTTGGCCTGTCCGGCTTCAACCACCAGGGCCGCTGGATTCCCACCCATGACAATCTGATCGGCCGCTATGACGGCGCCGAGGGCATCAAGACGGGCTATACCGGCGCTTCCGGCTTCAACCTGGTCAGCTCGGTGGTACGCGAAGGCCGCCACATCATCGGCGTGGTGATGGGCGGGCGCACGGCCCTGCGCCGCGACCTCGAGATGGTGCGCATCCTTGACAATGCCTTCACCCAGATCGCCGCCAATCCCACGCTGGTGGCGGCCCACACCATTCCCTGGCACCAGTATGGCGGCGAGGCCGCGCCGGTCGTCGCCAGCCTCAGCGTTACGCCCGGTCCTGCGTCGGCGGCGGTGCCGCCCGCCTTCACCCCGGCGCGTTCCTCGCGCAACCCCTTCGCCGGCATCACCGCCATGGTGTCGCCGGCCTTCGCCAGCACGGCTGCCCGCGAGGACGACGAGGATGCCGCCGAAAAGAAGGTGGCGGCCGACGAGGACGCCTCGATCCTGGCGCCCGTGGCGCGTCCGGCAGTGTCGGCGCCTGTCGCGGTGCCCGCC
>CAZYGO010000420.1:0-4195 GCA_964647455.1 uncultured Rhizobium sp. | reverse complement strand
GGAGCATCGAGCTGATGCTGCGCAGCGAGGGCCTGAACGTCTACACCACCGATCTCGGCGAGGAAGGGATCGACCTGGGCAAGCTCTATGACTACGACATCGTGGTGCTCGACCTGCAATTGCCCGACATGAGCGGCTTCGAGGTCCTGAAGGCCCTGCGCACCGCCAAGGTCCAGACCCCCGTCATGATCCTCTCCGGCAATGCCATCGTCGAGGCCAAGGTCAAGGCGCTGGGCTTCGGCGCCGACGACTATATGACCAAGCCCTTCCACAAGGACGAGCTGGTCGCCCGCATCCAGGCGGTGGTCCGCCGCTCCAAGGGCCATTCCCAGTCGGTGATCACCACCGGCAAGCTGATCGTCAATCTCGACGCCAAGACGGTCGAGGTCGATGGCGCCCGCGTCCATCTGACCGGCAAGGAATACCAGATGCTGGAGCTGCTTTCGCTGAGGAAGGGCACGACCCTGACCAAGGAGATGTTCCTCAACCATCTCTATGGCGGCATGGACGAGCCCGAACTCAAGATCATCGACGTCTTCATCTGCAAGCTGCGCAAGAAGCTGGCCGCCGCCACCGACGGCGCCAACTATATCGAGACCGTCTGGGGCCGCGGCTATGTGCTGCGCGATCCGCATGGCGCGGCCGAGGAAACATCGCAGGTGGCTTAAGAGTTCAATTCAACTTAGGCGTTCAAAAAGGCGTGGGCTTCGGCCCGCGCCTTTTTTATTGTTGATCCCCCTCCGGCCTTCGCTGGCTTAACCGCTTCACTGGCCAGCTAGGGCCACCTCCCCCTTTTGGTGCGCTGCGCGCACAAGGGGGAGGCGGGGCTTTGCCCTAGCGGATCGTCGCCCGGCGTCGATACGCTGTCGCTATCGACCGCTGCCGGGCTCGAGATTCTACTTCACCGCGCAATCCAGCAGCTTGTCGTCATGCGACGAACCGATGAAGAGATGCCCGTCGATCTTGACCGCCGCGGTCGCGGCTTTGATCCCCTGCCCGTCATCGGCATAGACCACGTCCTGGCCCAGAGCCTTGCCGTCATTGCCCACCGTCACCCGCACCACGGTCGAGGCGTCACTTAAGGCCGGTAGCCGCGTCGGCCCCGCCGCCCACAGGGCGCCATTGGCGTCGACGCTCAGCCGCTCGGGGCGCAGCGGCAGGGAAATCGAATCCTGCTCGGTCGCCGCGCCGGTATAGGCATCGCGTGAGAGCAGGATCACCCGCCGTTCGCCGCGCGAGGCGATGAACAGGCGCTGGCCGTCGGGCGACACCGCCACGGCGGAGGGATCGGAAATCCCCTTCACCGCCTCGCGGAAAATCTGGCCGTTGAAGAACAGCAGATCGGCCCGCCCCAGCAGCAGCCAATGATCGAGGGCGGCCATGACATCGCTGCGGGTGGGGTTGGAGGTGAGATAGAAGCGCTCATTGCCCAGGGCGGCGATGCCGCCGGCGTGCCGCGCCAGCCCACCCTGCACCGAGGACTGGGACTGGAGCGAAGCGCCGCCGGCATCGAACAGCACATTGAAGGTTTCGACCGAAACCGCGCCGCCGCCGCGGCGGTTGACCACCGCCAGGCTGGGCGAGCCGTCGAGATTGTAGCCGACGCTGACGGCGCTGGGATGGAAGTCGGCCGGCGTGCCTTTCAGCTTCACCGGCTTGCCCCCGGGCGTCAGGGCGTAAAGGCCGTCGCTGGCGGCGGGCGCGCCTTCCTTGCCGGCGGCGATGAACAGCGTCTTGCTCTTGCCTTCCCAGGCCAGGTCGCCCGGCCCCGCGATGGCAATGCTGCGGCAGACGCCGGGCGAGGCCGAACCGGCGAAGCTGAAAAGGCCCACCGATTTCACCACCTTGAACACGGTCATCAGCAGCAGCGCGCCGACCACCACCCAGGCCAGCACCACGGCGCGCATCAGCCGGTCGGTCTTGCGCGGTCCCGGCGCCGGCTGCGCGGCTTGCTTCCTCGCCATCACGGCACCTCGCTGAATTGCAGCTTCGCCAGCCGCGCATAAAGCCCGCCCTTGGCCACCAATTCGGCATGGCTGCCGGCATCGACGACGCGGCCATCCTCCATCACTACGATGCGGGCCAGGCGCTGGATGGTGGCAAGGCGGTGGGCGATCACCAGGGTAGTGCGGCCGACCATCAGATTGGCCAGCGCCGTCTGCACCAGTCGCTCATTCTCCGCGTCCAGGGCGCTGGTGGCCTCGTCCAGCAGAAGCAGCGGCGCATCGCGCAGGATGGCGCGGGCGATGGCAAGGCGCTGGCGCTGGCCGCCCGACAGCGTCACGCCGCGCTCGCCCACCAGCGTCTCGAAGCCCTGCGGCAGCTTCTCGATGAATTCCAGCGCCGCGGCGGCCTCTGCCGCTTGGCGCACTTCTTCGGGCGTGGCATCGCCACGGCCATAAGCGATGTTGGCGGCGATGGAGCCGGAAAAGATCACCGGATCCTGCGCCACGACGGCGATGTGGCGGCGCAGCTCCACCGGATCGAGCTGGGCGATGTCAACGCCGTCGAAGCGGATGGTGCCCTTCTGCGCCGCATAGAAGCGCAGCATCAGCTGGAAGACGGTGGACTTGCCGGCGCCGCTCGGGCCCACCAGCGCCACCGCCTCGCCCGCCGCGACGTCGAGGCAAAAGCCGTTCAGCGCCGCCGCATCGGGCCGGGTGGGATAGTGGAATTCCACATTTTCGAACGACACGGCGCCGGAGGGACGCGCCGGCAGATGCTTCGGATTGGCGGGGGCACGGATCACCGGCACCTCATGCAGCAATTCCATCAGCCGTTCCGAGGCGCCGGCGGCGCGCTGCATGTCGCCCCAGGTCTCCGACAGGGCGCCGACCCCGCCGCCGGTCAGGAAGCCATAGATGATGAAGGCCACGACATCGCCGCCGGTGAGCTGGCCGGCGATCATGTCATGCAGGCCCACCAGCCCCACCGTGGCCAGGCTGGCGAAGGCGGTGAAGATCGCCACCGCCGTCAGGATGGCGCGCGCCAGGGTGCGGCTCTTGGCGAAGGCGAAGGCGCGTTCGACCGCCAAGCCGAACTGACGGCGCTCATGCGCTTCCTGGGTGAAGGCCTGCACGGTGGGAACCGCGTTCAGCGTCTCGGTGCCGCGTGCCGAGGTGTCGGCCAGGGAATCCTGGCTCTGGCGGGAAAGCTTGCGCACCCAGCGCCCGAACAGCAGCATCGGCAGCATCACCACCACCACCGCCCCCACCACCAGCAGCGCCAGTTTCAGGCTGGTGACGAACATCATGATCAGCCCGCCGGTCAGCGTCACCAGGTTGCGCAGCGCCAGCGAAATGGAAGAGCCGACAACGGTCTGGATCAGGGTGGTGTCGGCGGTCAGCCGCGACAGCACTTCGCCGGTGCGGGTGACTTCGAAGAATTGGGGCGACAGGCCCAGCACATTGTCGAACACCGCCTTGCGGATGTCGGCCACCACCCGCTCGCCCAGCCAGGTCACCCAGTAGAAGCGCACGGCGGAGGCCAGCCCCAGCACCGCCGCCGCCGCCACGAAGGCGAAATAGAAGCTGCTCAGGGCATGCGCCTGCTGCGCCGACAGGCCCTGGGCGTCGATCAGGCCGCGGGCGAACTGGGGCAGGACCAGGGTGGCGGTGGAGGAGCAGATCAGGGCGATGGCCGCCACCGCGATCCGGCCGCGATAGGGCGCAAGGAAGGGCAGGATTCCCCTCAGGGGCGCCAGGGACCGGCTTTTCGCCCGGCCGGCGGCGATCCGGGCGGTTTCCTTGGAAAAATCGGTCTGGTCGCGGGCCAAGGGCGGGTTCCTGGGAGCGAGGCTTTATATAGGCAGGCCGCCGAGGCAAGCCACTGTTGTTTTTAAGGGATTGCTCGGCTAAAAGCCGCGCCTCCGGACCCGTCGGAAATGGGCGCCGGCCAAGCAGGAAGGTACCGCGTCATGAAGAAGGGCATCCACCCGGACTATCATTTTGTCGAGGTCACGCTGAACGACGGCACGACCTACAAGACGCGCACCACCTACGGCACGGCCGGCCAGAAGGTCACCCTGGACATCGACCCCACCACCCACCCGGCCTGGACCGGCGGCCAGCAGCAGCTGATGGACCGTGGCGGCCGCCTGACTCGCTTCAACAAGAAGTTCGCCGGGTTCGTGAAGGCCTAAGGGTCTCAACATCGAATATGGAAAAGGCCGGATCGTCCGCTCCGGCCTTTTTGT
>CAZYGO010000419.1:0-2809 GCA_964647455.1 uncultured Rhizobium sp. | reverse complement strand
TGTTCCATTTTTTGGCCGCGCATGGCGCAGCGCAGCGATGGCGACGCCGGCATTGTCGATCTGGTGGCGGCCGATCAGGCGGGGCAGCGGCAGGTCGAGCAGCCCGTCGCCATCCTCATAGACCATGCGGCCATGCTCCTGCCGGGCTGCGAAATCCTGGCCGAAGACGAAGGCGGGCACGCCGAGGCGGTCGGCGCGGGAGAGAATCTCGTTCAGCGCCACCTCCTCCTGCGGTCCCACCACCAGGGGCGAGCCTTTCTTGATGATGCCGGACTTCTCGCGTGCGATGCCGGCAAGGTCGGGGCCGAGGAATTCCAGATGGTCCAGCCCCACCGGCTGGATCACGGTCATGGCCGGATGTCCGATCACATTGGTGGCGTCATAGGTGCCGCCCAGCCCCACCTCCAGCACCACCGCGTCGGCGGGATGGCGCGAGAAGGCCAGGAACATCGCCGCCGCCGTGATCTCGAAGAAGGTGATCGGGGCGCCGTCATTGACCCCTTCCACTTCCAGCAGCGTGTCGCACAGCTCTTCCTCGCTGATCAGCGCGCCGGCGATGCGGATGCGCTCATGGAAGCGCACCAGGTGCGGGGAGGTGTGCATGTGGACGCAAAGGCCTTGCGCCTCCAGCATGGCGCGGGCGAAGGCGCAGGCGCTGCCCTTGCCGTTGGTGCCGGCGACATGGATCACCGGCGGCAGCCGGTCCTGCGGCTCGCCCAGATCGGCGAGCAGGCGGCGGACACGGTCCAGCTTGAGGTCGATCTTCTTGGGGTGCAGCGACAGCAGCCGCTCGAGAATGACGTCGCTTCTGGCGAGCGTCGTCATTGCGCCGCGGCGTGGCCGTTGCCGTTGGGAGCGGGGCTTGGCATGCGCTTGGCCTTGGGCCGTGGCTGCTTCATCAAGAGGTGGAGCAGGCGCGAAAGCGTCTCGCGCATCTCGTGCCGGTGGACCACCATGTCCAGCATGCCGTGCTTGAGCAGATATTCGGCGCGCTGGAAGCCTTCCGGCAGCTTCTCGCGGATGGTCTGGGCGATGACGCGGGCGCCGGCGAAGCCGATCTGCGCCCCCGGCTCGGCGATCTGGATGTCGCCCAGCATGGCATAGGAGGCCGAGACGCCGCCGAAGGTGGGATCGGTCAGGACGATGACATAGGGAAGCCCGGCTTCCTTCAGCATCTGCACCGCGATGGTGGTGCGGGGCATCTGCATCAGCGAGAGCATGCTTTCCTGCATCCGGGCGCCGCCCGAGGCGACGAAGAGCAGGAAGGGCCGCCTGTCGGCGATGGCGGCTTCCACGGCGGCGACGAAGCTCTCGCCCACCGCCATGCCGAGCGAGCCGCCCAGGAAATCGAAGGCCTGCACCGCCACCAGCACCGGCAGACCGTCAATCGTGCCGCGCGCGGCGCTGAAGGCCTCGGGCCGGCCGGTCTTGGCCTTGGCCGCCTTCATCTCGTCGGCATATTTCTTCTCGGCCTTGAAGCGCAGCGGATCGGCGGCCACCGTCACCGGCGGCAGTTCGGTGAAGCTGTGGGGATCGAAGGTATAGGCAAACCGCTCCCCCGGCCCCAGGCGCATGTGATGGCCGCATTTGGGGCAGACCTGCATGTTGGCGACCAGGTCGCGGTGGAAGATCATCTCGCCGCAGGAGGGACACTTCTTCCAGAGATTTTCCGGCATGTCGCCGCTGCGGCCCGCGCCGCCGGCAGCGCCCATGACCTTGGGCCGCACCAGATTGGTGATCCAGTTCATGCCGTCACCTTAGCAGAAATTTCCATTCGCGCGCGACCCTACGCAATACCGGCAGCCGCTTTTGCCGGCCGCGCGCCATGCGTGGCCTGCGCCAGCGCGCCGGCAAGTTCCGCCACCGCCTTAACCACCGTTTCCGGCGACTGGCCGGCGGTTTCGGCGACCCTGTTCACCAGGGCGGAGCCCACCACCACGCCGTCGGCCAGCCTGGCGATGGTGGCGGCCTGCTCCGGGGTCTTGATGCCGAAACCCACCGCCACCGGCAATTGCGTGGCGGCGCGCACCCTGGCCAGCGCGGCGGCGACATCGGCCTCGGCGAAACTCTTGGTGCCGGTGACGCCAGCCACCGAGACATAATAGAGATAGCCGCTGGCGGCCTCGAGAATGCGCCTGAGGCGGCTGTCATCGGTGGTCGGGGTGACGAAGCGCACCAGATCCACGCCCTGCGCCGCCGCCGGCAGGCGCAGCACTTCATCTTCCTCGATCGGCAGGTCCACCGCGATCAGGCCGTCAACCCCCGCCGCCGCCACGTCGCGGGCGAAGCGGGCGGTGCCATAGGCGTGGATGGGATTGAAATAGCCCATCAGCACCAGCGGGGTCTTGCTGTCCTTGCGGCGGAATTTCTTCACCAGCTCGATCACCTTGGGCAGCGTCGCGCCCGCCTTGAGGGCGCGCGTGCTGGAGGCCTGCACCGCCGGGCCGTCGGCCATCGGATCGGAAAACGGCATGCCCAGTTCGATGATGTCGGCGCCGCAGCCCGGCAGCGCATCCAGGATCGCCGCCGAGGTTTCCATGTCGGGATCGCCGCCGCTGACAAAGGGGATGAAGGCGGCACGGCTTTCCTTCTTCAGCCGCGCGAAGGTGGAAGCGAGGCGGCTCATATCCTGGCCCCCAGCGCGGCGGCGGCGGAGAAAATATCCTTGTCGCCGCGGCCCGACAGGCAGACGGCGATGCTCTGGTCCGCCCGCATCTGGCCCGCGATCTTGGCGACATGGGCGATCGCGTGCGCCGATTCCAGCGCCGGGATGATGCCTTCCAGCCGGGAAAGCAGGACAAAGGCGTCC
>CAZYGO010000418.1:0-3801 GCA_964647455.1 uncultured Rhizobium sp. | reverse complement strand
ACCATGCGGGCGCGCTGCTACATGGGCTGGGCGGTGATGTCCTGGACTTCCAGCACGATGCGGCAATAGTCGACGGCGACCAGGCCGGAGATCATGTAGAAGCAGGTGGTCTTGCCGGCGCCGTTGGGACCGAGCAGGCCGACCGCCTCGCCGCGCCGGAGGGTGAGGCTGACGGAGCGAACGACCGGACGCTTGTTGAAGCTCTTGCCGATGCGATTGACCACCAGGCCCTTGCCGCCTTCGACGGCGCGCAGATGGCCGTCGCTGCCCATTTCCGCGGCAGACTGGCTGTTATTTCCGGGTTCGGCGAATGTCATGGCAAAAATCATGCCCGTTCGTGCTTAAGGAACCATGAAAGCGTCATGGCCCGCCGGTTTGCGCGGATTTTGGGATGATGACGCCAGTGACGCGGCCGCCCGGCGCGCCCGGCGCCGCGGCGGTGTTGGGCGTGGCCGCCACCGGGGCGGCGCCCAGCGACGCCTTGCCCGTGACCATGTTCACCGTCAGCAGGCTGCCCTGCATCGTCACCTGCCCCTGCTTGTGCAGAACGACATGGCCGGAGAGCGTGACAAGCTTGGTGTTGAGATCGTAGATGCCATTGTCGCCAGTGACCGTGCCGCTGGTGGGCGAATCCACCACCACCCGGCCGTTGACATAGACCTTCTTGGCGATGTCGTCGGCCTTCATCTTGTCGGCGCGCAGGCGGTTCTGGCCCTGGATGGCGATGACGTTGCCGCTATAGGTGATGGACTTGCCCTTGATGTCGATGTCCGAGCTATCCGCGGAAAACTCGACCGGCTTGTCGGCGTCACGCTGGGCGAGCAACCCGTTTTGCGCCAGGGCGGCGGAGGCCAGGCAGCAAAGCGCGACGGAAAGAAGGCGTTTCCTCATTTGCCTTTCCTCAAGCTCTTGGGATCAAGCACCGTGCGCACGTGGCCTTCCAGGATAAGGCGCCCATTGGCATGGTCGTAGTGGAAACGGTCGGCCCGCATCGTGCCCAGCGGCCCCTGCCCGGAGACTTCGCGGTCGCCGGTGACGATGTTGGCCTTCAGGTCCACCGCGGCGCGGTCGGTGTGCAGGGTATAGCCCGTGTCGGTGAAGACCTCGATGCCGCCATTCAGCGCCAGCCGATTCGCGTTCATGTCCACATCGCCATGCGCGGCGCGGGCATTGAGCCAGCCATTGGGGGTGGTGAGATCGGCCTCGATGGTCTCCAGCGTGGCATGCTTGGGATTCTTGGCGTCCTGCACCGCCACCTTGGCGGTGATCACGAAGGGATTGCCCTTGGCATCCACGCCGGTAAGCCGCGGGCTGACCATGGCGAGGTCGTTTTTCAGCGTTTCCAGCTTCTCATAGGAAAACTGGAGCTGGCGCGGGGCGCGGGCGACGAAGAAAAATCCCAGCACCGAGAAGATGACGGCGAAGGCCGACAGGGCCGTGACCCGCTTCATGCGGGTGACGAACTTGGTATAGCGCCGCGCGTCCATCACCGTGCTGCGGGCGCGGGCACTCCAGTCGTAACGCGGCCTGCCGCTGACGGGTTCGCCGGCCATGCTCATGCCAGGCCCGCGCGCAGGCAGTCATGCACGGTGAGGATGCCGACCGGCCGCCCTGCCTCGACCACGAACAGGCTGGTTATCTTCGAGCGGCCGGTGTTCATCAGCGACAGGGCTTCCGCCGCCAGCAGGTCGGGCGGCACGGTGACGGGATTGCGCGTCATCACCTCGCTCGCCTTGCGGTCCAGCAGATCGCGCTCGACATGACGGCGCACATCGCCGTCGGTGATGATGCCCGCCAGCAGGCCCGCGGCGTCAACCACGCCCACCACGCCGGCGAAGCCCTTGCCGCCGGACGTCATCTTCACGATCACCTCGCGCATCGGCGCCTGTAGCGGCACCAGCGGCAACTCGTCCGCGCCATGCATCAGGTCGCGCACGCGCACCAGGGCGCGGCCCAGGCTGCCGCCGGGATGGAAATCGCGGTAGCGCTCGGCATCGAAGCCACGGCGCTCCATCAGCGCCACCGCCAGCGCGTCACCCAGCGCCAGCATCATGGTGGTGGACGTGGTGGGCGCCATGCCGATGGCACAGCCTTCCGGCGCGTCGGGCAGCAGCAAGGCCACCTCGGCGGCGCGCGCCAGGGTGGAATCGCCGTTGGCGGCAATGGCGATCATCGGGATATGGAAACGCTTGGCATAGGTGAGAAGATTGGCCAACTCCTCGGTCTCGCCGCCCTTGGAAAGCAACAGCAGCACATCGGCGGAGGTGATCGCGCCCATGTCGCCATGCGAAGCCTCGGCAGGGTGGACGAAATAGGCCGGAGTGCCGGTGGAAGACAGCGTCGCGGCCACCTTGCGTCCGACATGGCCCGATTTGCCCATGCCCGAAACAATCACCCGCCCCTTGGCCGCCAGGATCAGGTCCACAGCCTTGCTGAAGGCACCGTCCAGGCTGCCGGAGAGACTGGCGAGCGCCCGGCTGGCGAGGTCGAGGACGCGCCGCGCCGCCGCCAGATCGCCCTGCTCGGGGCTGGCCGCGACTATCAGCACGGGTTGGGCCTGTTTCATCTATCTCTTTGCGACGGTTAATCTATTCTTATCCAAGGCGTCATGCTGCGCCGCCAACGCGAATTTCATGCCAAGTCTGGCGTATTCACCGGACGGGCGCAAGCGAACGGTACGGTGAGGACCGGACGGAAATAAGGCCGGCCAATTCAGGCGCGAGGGATTTTGGCTCTCCGAGCAGGAGGCCGCGCGGCGCGCGTCCCGCATAGGTGGGCACGGCCGGCGCACGCGGGGGCCAAAAGACCCGCGCTAATGCGCGAAGATATCCAGATCTTCCCAACCGCCCAGGTCCAGTTCGGCGCGGCTGGGGAGGAAGTCGAAACAGGCCTGGGCCAGATGGGTGCGGCCTTCTCGCGCCAGCATCGCATCCAGCGCCTTTTTCAGCTCATGCAGATGGGCGACATCGTTGGCGGCATAGGCCAGCTGGCGCTCGCTGAGTTCGACCGCGCCCCAGTCGGAGCTTTGCTGCTCCTTGGACAATTCCACGCCCAGCAATTCCTTTACCAGGTCCTTCAGGCCGTGGCGGTCTGTATAGGTACGCACCAGCTTGGAGGCGATCTTGGTGCAATAAAGCGGCGCGGTGGTGACGCCGAGATAGCGCCGGAACATCGCCACGTCGAAACGGGCGAAATGGAACAGCTTGGTCACCTTCGGGTCCGTCAGCAGACGCTTGAGGTTGGGCGCGTCATACTTGCCCGCCGCGAACTGCACCGCGTGGCAGACGCCGTCGCCGGAGGAAAGCTGCGCCAGGCACAGCCGGTCGCGGAAGGGGTTGAGCCCCAGCGTCTCGGTATCGATGGCGACGATGTCACCAAGGTCGAGGCCTTCCGGCAGGTCGTTCTGGTAAAGCTTGATCTTCATGAAAAGCTGGATAGCCCAATGAAGGTCAAGGGGCAAATAGCGGCAGTTTCGGGCTAGGATCGGCGCATGACGCTGGCCCCTGCCCTGCAGCATTTCCGCGACCGGCCCGGCTGGGCGCTGTCGCTGGCGCTGCATGTGGCGATGCTGCTTCTGGCCTTCTGGTACCTGGCGGGCCAGCCGCCGCTGCCGCCGCCGCTTGCCAGCCTGCCGGTGGACCTGGTGACGCTGGCGCCCGCGCCCGGCCCTTCCGGCGCCCTGCCCGCCCCCAGGGCCGGGGCGCCGCGGCCGCGCCCAGCGGCGGCGCCGCAGGCGGAAGGGACCAGACCCGACGGCAAGGAGCAGCCGCTCGACGAGCTCAGCGCCCGCCTGCGGGCGCT